>JBAXAD010000128.1:0-10422 GCA_037142715.1 Paludibacter sp.
TTGTAATACATTTGCATCATGAGAATAATTGCATTTAGAACTTTACGTGAGTTTTGGGAGAAAACAGAATATGCTGATTCTGAAATTTCTTTGCGCTCATGGTACCACGAAGCAAAAATTGCAGACTGGAATAATGCAAATGAACTAAAAGCACAGTATAAAAGTGCAAGTATAGTTGGAGAAGGAAGAGTGGTTTTTAATATTAAGGGAAATACTTACAGACTAGTTGTTTCGATAGATTACGAATATCAAGTCGTTTTTATTCGATTTATTGGAACTCATAAGCAATATGACAAAATTGATGCTAAAACAATTTGATTATGGAAATTAAACCAATAAAAACAGAAAACGATTATAACAATTCCATCAAACGAATTGAGACTTTGTGGGGAGCCAAAAAAGACAGTATTGAGGGCGATGAACTTGATTTATTATGTACTTTAGTGGAATCGTACGAGATGCATCATTATCCAATAGCACCACCCGATCCAATAGATGCAATAAAATTCAGGATGGAACAATTGGGAATGACCAAGACAGATTTGGCTAAATACCTGGGTGCTCAAAGTAGAGTAAGTGAGGTACTTAGTAGAAAACGACAATTGACTTTAAAGATGGTGAAATCATTATATAATGATTTAAAAATACCTGCCAACATTTTGTTAAGCGATAATAGAAATTCAACATCTCTGTTAAAGTAATGGAATTTGCATTGCTTTAGAACTGAAAGAAATTAGAAGAAAAAGCAGGAAAAAAAGTAATGATTTGGCTGAATTTCAGAAATGAAGTTCAGCTAATTTTTTGTGTATTAAAACCTAGATATTTCACGCCATAACATTTTGTATTTATCCACATGAACTAGAACATTACACAATAAACATTAAATTTAAGCATCCTATAGTGCTGATAATCATTACAATTTCCAAATTCAGCAGAATATATTGATAAACAATTTCATTCGAAATGCCGTTTGGTAATTTTGTTGAACAATTTTGTCAAACAATTTAGTCAGAACTATGAAAGAGAGCGCAACCGAGGAATTAATTATCAATACTGCCAAGCATATTTTCTTTTTTAAAGGTGATTATCATGCTACTACGCAAGATATTGCCGATGCAGCAGGCATAAATAGGGCTTTGATACATTACTATTTCCGTACGCGGGAGCAACTGATGGAGGCGGTTTTGAAAGTGGCTATGACTAAAATGAACGAACGACTGTACTTGATTACACAATCGGAAGTGAGTTTCAAGGAGAAAATCAGCAATTTGATAACCATAATTATCGACGGAATGATGGAAACTCCTTATCTGGAAAACTTTGTGGTGAACGAGTACAACCGCTTGAACCTGACTTGTGTGGCCAACCCTCACAAAGAGTTGATAGAAAATTGTCTTGCGGGCTTTATGACCGAAATGCGAGATGAAATGCAAAAAGGCACTATTCAAACCATGGAGCCATTGCACTTTGTAATTAATTTGGTGTCACTTTGCGCGTATCCAATTAGTATGCGCCCGATGATTCAACGCACTTTTGGGTTGGAAGACGAGTATTATCAACAATTTATCCAAGACCAGAAAAAGAATATTTATAAAATGATTTTTAGAGAATCGGTTGTAAGCTGACAATGAACACGCTACGGAATTCAATCAACTCACGAACACAACATTTCCACAATTTTCAAATAAATATTATCATTAGCATAAAGTAATTTCAAAACATAAACGTCTTCAATTTAATAATAGGTAATTAGTTTAGTATAAAAAGAAAAGTAAATGAATAGAAAAAGAATCATTAAACAAACAATGCTCGGCATCCTCATTCTGCTGGGTGCGCAGCTGCAAGCACAAAAAATGTACACGTTGGACGAATGCATTCAGCAAACATTGACCAACAACTTGCAGGTAAAAAACAGCGAACTGGACCAGCAGTCTATCAATGCGCAAATTACGGAAGCCAAAAGTGGATTTCTGCCGTCGGTGGATTTGAATGGGCAGTATCAATATTACATTACCATTCCGTCGATGCTGGTGCCTGCCGAAATGTTTGGTGGACCACAAGGTCAGTACAAAGCCATTTCGTTTAGTTCCAAACAGACCACTACGGCAAGCATTCAAGTGTCGGAAGTGCTGTTCAATCAGAAGGTATTTATTGCGCTCAAAGCAGCAAAGACGGCTAAAAACGTGACAGCGCTACAAATGACAAAAACCAAGGAAGATTTGATTTACAATGTGTCCGCTGTATATTATAACATTCAGGTGCTGAACGAAAACCTGGCAATGCTCGACAGTAATATTATTAGCATGGAAAAAATGTTGATTATCAATAAAACATTGGAAGCCAACAATATCCTGAGCAAAAGTGCTTATAAGCGACTTCAAATCAATTTCGAGAATTTGAAGAACGAACGCCAGAACCTTGGCTTGACGGGCGAAAAGGCGGCTAACTTATTGAAGTTTTTGATGGGATTGCCCATGACAGACGCAGTTCAGGTTACAGGTTTTGAAGAAAAGGACTACCAATTAAATGCGGGAGTGGGCAACGTAGAAAATCGTACCGACATTCAGCTAATGAACAAGCAAATAGAGATAGCCGGATTGGAAAAGAAAATAGCAATTGCAGAATTTTATCCGTCGCTGGCGGGTGTTTACAATTACGGATTGACGGGCTACAACAATGAATTTTCATTGACCAAAACCATCAACGACCGCTGGATAAATGGCAGTTATGTAGGTTTGCAATTAAAAGTGCCGATATTCAGCGGATTCAGTCGCATTCAAAAAGTAAAACAAAAGGAGTTTGGCATTCAGAAAGCCAAAAATAGCTACGAATTGGTGAAGCAATCGGCTTTGAAGGAAGTGTCGGATGCTACGAACAACTATTTGAGCAGGTCCAATTCGTTCGACAACACCAAACGAAGCCTTGCATTGGCCAAAGAGCTTTTCCAAAGTTCAAATACAGAATACAAAAACGGAATTATTAGCATTTCGGATTTGCTGTTGATACAAAACGACCTCACAACAGCCCGAAACAATTATAGCAATGCCATGATTAACCTCAGATTGGCAGAAATAGAATTACGAAAATCAAAAGGAGAATTAGCAAACAACAAATAAACATCAAGTTATGAAAAAGAATATTATTACCGTTATTATCATTGTTTTGGTAGTTGGTGCAGCAGGTTACAAACTGGCAGCCAATGTAAAAGTAGCCAAAAACAAGGCATATATCCCCGAATTGTCCAAAGCCGTGGTGGTGAAAACGCAAGAAGTGCTAAAATCAGACTTCAACTACGAATTTACTTACTCGGGCACTTTTACTCCCAACCGCGAAATAATGCTTATTCCTCAAGCAATGGGCGAAGTGAAAGGCGTTTATTTCAAAGAAGGCGATGTGGTGAGTGAAGGAAAACTGCTGTTGCAAGTGGACGACGCCATGCTACAATCGCAATTGATAGCCGCCAAAGCAAGCTACGATAACGCCAAAACAAATTACGAACGCTTCAAAAGTGCATCCACCAGCGACGGTGTAACCAAAATGCAGGTGGACGGAAATTATTTGCAAATGAAAGCCGCCGAATCGCAGTTGAAACAATTGGAGATTGGGATTAAGAAAGCCAAGTTGACAGCGCCGTTTAGTGGCAGCATTACCATGCGAAATGTCGAAATGGGTTCAGTGGTGGGACAATCACCCATTGCTCGCCTGACCGACATTTCGTCATTGAAACTTGAGATAAATGTGCCGGAAACAGACATTATATTTTTTCAAACTGGCAATACTGTAAACATCAAATCGGAACTTTATCCAACTGAGTCCTTTCATGGAAAAGTGGAGTTTGTTTCCGACCGTGGCGACGATTCTCACAATTACATAGTGAAGATACGCGTGGCCAACAGCTCCAAAAACAAATTGAAAGCAGGAATGTACGCGTCTGTTACCTTGGATAAGAAAATGGATGCTGGTGCTTTAAACATACCACGTTTGGCTTTATTGGGTTCTGCCAAAAAACCACAAGTGTATGTGGCCGAGAATGGGAAAGCAATTCTACGCGAAATAGTGGTGGGTCGCAGCAACGGAACTAGCATTGAAGTTTTGAAAGGCATTGCCGTAGGTGAAAAAGTGATTACCAATGGACAGATAAATTTGGTGGATAGTTGCAAAATAACAGTGGCGAAATAAAAAGGCCACCAAGAAGAACCCCTAGCCCATAAAGGGGAACTAAGTTAGTATCATCTTGTATATGTATTACTTTTTTTGCTTTAGATTGAAGTAAAACTTACAAGAAATTATATTCTCTAAAATTATATCTCAAATTATGACTCTTACCGAAATATCAATCAGAAGACCCTCACTGATTATTGTGATTTTCGCAATACTTATTCTGGGTGGAATATTTTCATATAAACAATTGAGCTACGAGCTGATGCCACCTTTCACGGTGCCCACGCTCGTCATCTCTACTCCCTATCCCGGTGCTTCGCCTACGGATGTGAACCAAACGGTGACCAAAAAGATAGAAGATGTTATCACAAGTCTTTCGCAAATAAAAACCACGTCGGCGCAATCGTATGAAGGCGTTTCGGTGGTGATTGCCGAGTTCGAAAACAGTGCCGACATGAAGGAAAAACAGCAGGATGCACAGCGAAGAATCAACAACATACTGAGCACATTGCCCGATGGTGTGAAAGCGCCGGTAGTTACCAAGATTAGTCCAAGTGAGGAAGCCATTATGCGCGTAACGGTGGTGGCTAAAATGAGCGACCGTGAGTTTTACGACTTGATTGACAAGCAAGTGATGCCGCAACTGAAACAAATTGACGGTATTGGCGACATTTCGGTGGTGGGCGGTTTGCAACGCGAAATAAAAGTGAATGTGGACAAAGCCAAGTTGGCGTCCTACGGCATTCCGCTTTCGCAAATCACGCAAGTGGTGAACAGTGCCAACCTCGATTTCCCTACAGGCAAAGTGAAAAACTCGAGCGACCAGATTACAGTGCGGTTGGCGGGTAAGTTTAACTCCGTTCAGCAAATTAAAGACCTGGTCATCTCTGCCAATCCCAAAGGAGGCAATATTCATTTGGAAGATTTGGCGGAGGTAGAAGATGGTGTAAAAGAACAAAAGACCATCAACCGTTTCAATGGCGTGGATGGCATTGGACTCACCGTTACAAAACAATCGGATGCCAATGCAGTAGAAATCAGTAAGGAAGCCAAGGAACGCTTTGCAAAAATTGAAAAGCAATATGCGGCTGTAGGATTGAAATTCAACATTGCGCAAGATTCATCTGACATGACACTCGATGCAGTGGATGCTGTGACACATGATTTAATAATGGCCATTTTGTTGGTGGCGTTAGTAATATTGGTATTCCTGCACAGTTTGCGCGATTCGCTGATTGTATTAATCGCTATCCCCACGTCCATTATTTCTACCTTTATTGCCATGTATTTCTTTGGCTATTCGCTCAACCTGATGACTTTGCTGGCCATGTCGCTGGTAATTGGAATTTTGGTGGACGATTCGATAGTGGTGTTGGAGAACATTCACCGACATTTTGCCATGGGGAAAACCAAACGGCAAGCCGCGTTGGATGGTCGTAACGAAATTGGATTTTCGGCGCTGGCCATAACCATGGTGGACGTGGTAGTGTTTCTGCCCATCGCGTTAGTGAACTCGGTGATTGGCGATATTTTGCGTCAATTCTCAGTTACAATTGTGGTTTCTACCCTTATGAGTTTGTTTGTGAGCTTTACGCTGACTCCGTTTCTGTATTCACGTTTCGGAAAGAAAGTAAAACTCGACCGTGCCAACTGGTTGCATATTCCTTTGTTCTGGTTCGATACTGCAGTGGATAATGTAATCGAATGGTACGTAAAAAAACTAAGTTGGGTGCTCAAACACAAACGAATCAGCGCTGCGGCAGTAGCATTGTTGTTTGTGATTACGGGTTACGTGATGAGTTTGGGTATTTTGGGACAAGAAATGGTGGCCAACGGCGATGGTGGTCGGTTTAGCTTGAAATTGGAATACGATAAAGGGGTAACATTGGCACAAAATAATATACGAACACGCGAAATAGAAAATTATATTCAATCGCAACCCGAAGTGCTGAGTGTGTTGGCCAATGTGGGTGGTTCGAGCGACAACTTTATAACCGAAATGGCGGGTATTAGCAGCGAAAACAAAGCCGCATTGACTGTGAAACTGATAGACCCAAAATTGCGAAGCATCAATACAGAAAATTTTATGCTTGCTACGCGTAAGAAGCTCGAAAAGCAATTTCCTGCAGTGAAAATAAATAGTTCGGTGATAGGAATCATGGCTGGACAGGTAGAACCAATCGTGCTGATTTTGAGTAGCGAAGACCACGACGTAATGATGCACACCGCAGAACGTTTAAAAATTATTATAGATAGGTTGCCGGGTGCTATTGATGCAAGTATTACGGTGGTGGAGGGAAATCCGGAACTGAATATTCAAATTGACCGTGAGAAAATGGCCAGTTTGGGATTGAACATGGGGCAAGTGGGCATGGCTTTGCAAAATGCGTTTACGGGTAACACCAATGCAAAATATCGGGATGGGCTGAATGAATATGACATCAATATTCGTCTGGATGCATTCGACCGAAATAGTTTGACCGACGTGTCTGGTTTTATTTTCCAGAACAATAAAAATCAGAAAATTACGCTGTCGCAATTTGCTACCGTAACGCAAAGCAGCGGTCCAAGTATGGTGGAACGCAATAACCGACGCACTTCGGTAACCGTGAAAAGCAATGTATTGGGAGTTACCTCGGGTGCATTGGCAAAACAAATTGATGCGGAAATTGCCAAAGCAAAATTTCCCGCCAGCGTTGACATAAAATGGAGTGGCAATGTGAAACAACAAGGCGACTCATTTACATCGCTCGGACTGGCTTTGTTGGCAGCTATTATATTGGTTTATTTGGTAATGGTGGCGTTGTACAATAGTTTCGTGCAGCCGTTCATTGTGTTTTTCTCAGTGCCTGTGGCGTTGATTGGCGCATTTCTGGCGCTGAACTTAACCATGAGTTCCATGAGCATTTTCACCATGTTAGGACTCATTATGTTATTGGGGCTGGTATCCAAAAATGGTATTTTGATTGTCGATTTTGCCAATGGACTAAAAGCAAAAGGCATGGACACCTACAGCGCATTGTTGGAAGCTGGAAAAGAGCGATTGCGCCCAATTCTGATGACCACCATTGCCATGGTATTTGGTATGATTCCTATTGCAATAGCCACTGGAGCGGGTGCAGAATGGAAAAACGGATTGGCATTGGTACTGATTGGCGGACTAACATCATCACTGCTTCTAACAGTATTTGTGGTGCCAATGGCATACCTAACCATGGAAAAACTTCAGCTTAAATTCTCTAAGAAAAAGGTGGAAGAGGAAGAATAAACGATAACCAAAACGTTAAACCCTTCAACGCATCAAACCATAAAAAAGATAGTTGGATGTAAATAAAATCGACTGAATTTCGAAGTATTAAGAAGCAGCGTATAATATTATTCAAAAAATGGACTCATCTCATTTCGAGCTAAGTCCATTTTTTATTTTTTAAGTATTACCAATCATGCAATTGGTTTTACAATTTCAACCCGCATTCCCAAAGCAGCAATAAGACGATAGAAAGCTCCTACACTTGGTGATATAGCTCCATTTTCAATTCGTGAGATATATGATTTGGAAGTTCCGGTACGGTGAGCCAATTCCGATTGTGTTATTTTTGCTTCTTTCCTTGCTTCATGCAAAACCATACCAGAATAGAAATCGTAAGCATTTTGCTCAAAAGCAGTTCGTTCAGGCGTTCCATCCAAACCATATTTTTGGTCAAGAACTTCGCTATAGTTTTTTATTTTGTTGTCGTTTGTAGTCATAATATTCATTTTTAATTTTTATTGCTTTTTCAATTTCACTGGGTGGTGTCTTCTGTGATTTTTTCTGAAATCCATTGAATAAAACTACGATTTTATCTTCATCAAAAACAAAGAAGATTCAGTAAATATTTGAGTTGTATTCAATACGCAATTCATATAAATTTTCACGAATTAATTTGATAAACTTTACTGGCAAACGGTCTTGGGTTCTGAGCAAGGTCAATAGATAGTCAACTTTTTGTTGTTCCTTATCTGTTAAACCTTCAATAAATTCTTCAAAATATCCTCCAAAAGTGATAATCGTTCGTTTTAATTTTGCAAAGATATGAAATGTTTAATGATATTGAAACATGTCGTATTATTTTTATAATAAAAACAGGAAAAAGCACTCAACAAATTTTGAGTCAATTCGTTTTTTTTAAATTTTCAGCGAACCAATAATGGCAAGCAAATACAAAACAGTCAGTGGCTAGGCTAGCGCATGGTACTCCCGGCACAACGCGATGCGGTGTGTCAGGTAAAAACTGCGGGTAAAACATATAAGGTGATATTGCAGGGCATCTGCTAATACTCCGCTCCCACCTCCAGCACATCAGCCAATTTGGTGCTGTAGCACGGTGAGAGTTTCTCGTTTTTTAGATATAAATTTCGAAGAAATTAAAATTTTATTTGACTTATTATTTACACTCTTTGATGGTCATGAAAAGCTCCTCAAATCTCAAATTTTAAATTCCATATTCAATTATAGTTTTTTTGCTTTCATCATGTTTTCTTACTGACAATTATTATGTAAATTTGCACGCAATATTTTCATAGCGTAAATTCAACAAGATTATAGATTGTAGAATCATAATTCGTTGGTTTACACTGCCTGTAAATAGAAACTAAAAATACAATAGACTATGTCATTTATTGCCGAAAGAGTAAAAATCGAAGGTTTAACGTTCGATGATGTATTACTTGTTCCTGCCTATTCAGATGTTTTGCCCCGCGAAGTCAATCTTACAACCCGTTTTTCACGTCGTATTGAGTTAAAAATCCCTATTGCATCAGCTGCTATGGATACAGTTACCGAATCGAAAATGGCCATTGCCATTGCACGCGAAGGTGGTATTGGTGTGATTCACAAAAATATGACCATTGCCGAACAGGCCAAGTTAGTGGAAATTGTGAAACGTGCCGAAAATGGTATGATTTCTAATCCGGTAACAATTCGTCAAGGCGCTTCTGTGGGTGATGCATTGTCATTGATGGCAGAATATAAAATTGGCGGCATTCCAGTTGTTGACGAAGGTGGATATTTGGTCGGTATTGTTACCAATCGCGATTTGCGCTTTCAACGTGACATGAATAAGCTGATTGACGAAGTGATGACCAAAGATAATTTAGTGACAACTTCTACCACCACCGATTTGGAACATGCAGCTGATATTTTGCAACAATATAAAATTGAGAAACTGCCGGTGGTCGACAAAGACAATAAACTGGTGGGATTGCTCACATATAAGGATATAACAAAAGCAAAGGATAAACCAATGGCTTGCAAAGATAGCCGTGGGCGTTTGCGTGTGGCTGCCGGAGTTGGCGTTACTGCGGATGTTTTCGACAGGATTGATGCTTTGGTAACTGCAGGAGTAGATGCCATTGTAATTGATACTGCACATGGACATTCCAAAGGTGTTATCGAAACATTGAAAATAGCCAAACAAAAATATTCTGAAATTGATATCATCGTTGGAAATATAGCTACTGGCGAAGCTGCATTGGCATTGGCCGAAGCAGGTGCTGATGCCGTGAAAGTGGGAATTGGGCCAGGCTCTATTTGTACTACTCGCGTTATTGCCGGTGTAGGCGTACCACAACTTTCGGCCATCCATGAAGTGTCCAAAGCATTGAAAGGAACAGGTATTCCTGTAATTGCGGACGGTGGCATTCGTTATTCGGGTGACATTGTAAAAGCTTTGGCAGCAGGTGCAAATACCATTATGGCTGGATCGTTATTTGCTGGAGTGGAGGAATCACCAGGTGAAACAATCATTTTTAACGGTCGCAAATTCAAATCCTATCGTGGAATGGGTTCATTGGAAGCTATGGAAAAAGGCTCGAAAGACCGCTATTTTCAGGATATGGAAGACGATATCAAAAAAATGGTACCCGAAGGTATTTCTGCTCGTGTCGCTTTCAAAGGTTCTTTGTTTGAAGTTGTTTATCAAATGATTGGCGGACTGCGTGCCGGAATGGGTTATTGCGGAGCGCATACAATTGAAGAATTGCATCATGCTCAGTTTACACGCATTACCAATGCTGGTGTTGCCGAAAGTCATCCTCACGATGTTTCAATTACCAGTGAAGCGCCAAATTATAGTAGAGGAGAATAGGTTTAAGAGTTTCGTGTTTGACGTTTCGTGTTTCGTATTTGGGAAGAGTCCAACCTCAAAGAAACTTAATTTGATGATGAATTTGAGTATGACCAACCACAACGTGGTTGAATGTAATTATCCAAGTATGAAATGC
>JBAXAD010000129.1:0-10147 GCA_037142715.1 Paludibacter sp.
TTACGGAGCAATTCAAACCCTCTGTCCTCCGCATGAAGTCCATCGCCATGGGCTAGAAAAAAACGTTTATTTCCGAGCTGAACAGTTTGCGGTTCACGGTGTACAATCAGTCCAACTTCATTTTCAAGGTAGCCAAAAGTCCATATATCGTGGTTGCCCGTAAAGAAATGAACCTCAATTCCAGCGTCAGTCAATTCGGCCAACTTACCCAGAAACCGTACGAAACCTTTGGGAACAACAGTATGGTACTCGAACCAAAAATCGAACAAATCACCCAACAAATAAATGGCTGTTGCATCAGTTTTCACAGTGTCCAACCAATCAACCAACTTTTTCTCGTGGGCTCGTGGGTCGCGTACTATCAAGGAACCCAAATGGGCATCTGAAAGAAAATAAATCATTATTTAGTTGATAGATAATAGTTGATAGTTGATAGTTGATAGTTGATAACTATCAACTGTAAACTATCAATTTTCAACTGATTAAAGAAATCCTAATTCTAATTGTGCTTCTTCGCTCATCATGCTTTTGTCCCATGCTGGCTCAAACACAATGTCCACATCCACGCTCTTTACGCCTTCCACGCTTCCCACTTTCATGCGCACATCTTCCACAATAAAGTCAACAGCAGGACAGCTTGGCGCAGTGAGGGTCATGTCTATGGTAAGATGCCCATCTTCATTCAAGTCAATTTTATATATCAATCCCAAATCGTAAATATTAACTGGGATTTCTGGGTCGAACACAGTTTTAAGCATTCGAACTATTTGTTCTTCTTTTTCTAAAAATTCATTCATGATATTTCAGTTAGCAGTCAACAGTTATCAGTTAACCCTAATCATTTTTTAATTATTGTATATGTAAAAATACCACAGACATACCAACTTTATTGTAATGTTGTAACTATAAAGTTTTCAGCATTTCCATTTTCTTAATTTCATAAACAAGCAAACATGGCAAAAAGTTGAGTTCGGTGAAATTATTAATTATTAATTTTCAATTAACAATTAATAAGTGCTTCTAATTCAGGATGCGATGCAGCCAATTTTCCATTAATCAGCACTACTGCTTCCACTTTGGCTTTCAAACAGATTTTATTGTCAGCCTTACGAAAAATGGACTGATGAAAAACGTATTTGATGCCTTCTTTTGTAACGTAAAGCTTGCATACAAATTCGTCGCCCGATTTTAACGGTGTCTTGAATGCCATTTCTATTCGAGCCACCACAGCATCAACCCCTTGTTGATGCAGCAAATCAAAACTTACATTGTTTTTCAACATAAATTCATGACGCGTATGCTCCAAATAATTCTGATACACCGAGTTATTTACAATACCCTGTAAATCACACTCGTAATCGCGCACTTTAAAATCCAATTCGTATGTAAACATAATATTTCAGTTAGCAGTTGTCAGTAAACAGTTATCAGACAACTTATTTAAATTAATATTTTTATTCTGGTTATATTAAAATTGGCTAACAATTACTGTTAACTGATTACTGTTGACTGTTAACTGATTTTTTCCTTATCACCGTCAATCCATCCCTCAGTGGCAATAATACCTTTTCTACGCGTGGGTCTGATGCCACAAAATCATTGAAACGCATAATCTCAATGGTTTGTTTATCGTTTGGCTCCACCTTTTTAAGCACTTTTCCATCCCATAAAGTATTGTCGGCCAAAATAAAACCACCCTTACGCACTTTTGGCAATACGGCTTCGTAATATGCAAGATATTCTCGTTTATCGGCATCAATAAAAACAATATCAAATGTTTCATCAAGTTTCTCAATTTCTGCCAATGCATCACCAATGTGCAGCCTTATTTTATGTCCATGCTGCGAACCTGCAAAGTTTTGCAAAATAAAATCTTCCAACTCATCATCGCATTCTACAGTATGCAATATTCCAACATCAGGCAACGCTTCGGCCATGCATAAAGCAGAATAACCAGTAAAAGTGCCAAGCTCCAAAATATTTTTGGGCTGTATCATTTGGCAAAACATCGTCAATACACGTCCCTGAAAATGACCCGAAAGCATCCGCGGATTTAACATGCGAAGATGCGTGTCACGGTTTACTTTTGCCAAATATTCTGGTTCTGCGTCGGAATGAGAAAGTATATAGTTGTCAAGCATGGCATTTCAGTGAACAGTCATCAGTTAGCAGTTAACACTGTTCACTGATTACTGGCTATTTTTTTATTCTTGTGGTTTTCAATATTGAAAAAAGGATTTTCCCAATCTCATCTGCATCTAAATAAATACTAGTAAAGACTTTATCATCAATATAATCAGTATCTTTCAAAAGTGTTAACCAGTATTTGGTTTCTAAACATTCTTTGTAAGCTATACTCATTTTTGCAGAGAAATCATTTTCGGAAATTGCACCATTAGCTTCTGCAATGTTAGCCCCTATTGAAGTTCCACAACGCAGAAGTTGTTTAGATAATACAAATTCCCTCTTATCAACTTGTAAAAATTGATATGCTTTGACAATACGAATTGCAAAACTATAGGCTTTTGTATAAACTAAACTACCTTGTATCATAAAATTCCAGACTTATATATTATTAGCTGATAACAGTTAGCAGTTTACACTGATGACTGCTAACTGATGACTGATGACTGTTTTTAAATGTATTTCAGCACCGACAATGCACTAGGTTCAAACACTTCCCGTGCAATTTCCTGCAATTTTTCAGCTGTTATTTCATCAATTCGTTTTCTCACTACTTCCAACTCATCAATTTTATCGTAGCGCATAAAACTTTTACCCAAGCTCAAAGCCAAATTTTCTTTTTGCTCGTTGGCTATCGCCATTTGACCCAAAAGTTGCAACTTGTATTTTTTTAATGCATTGTGCGTAATGGGCTGGTCACGCAGTTTTTGGAGTTCGGCATACACCAATTGTTCACATTTAGTGGCATTGTCGGTGTCACACCCAAAATAAACACTCCACATGCCAGTATCGATAAAAGGCTGATAGTTAGATTCAACATTGTAAACCAAACCATGCTTTTCGCGAAGTGACAAGTTTAACATGCTATTCATTCCCGGCCCGCCCAATATATTATTCAGCAAATACATACCAATACGATTGGGATGATACAAATCGTAAGCCCTATTGCCAACCATAAAATGTACCTGATGGGTATTCTTTTCCAACTCCATCCGTGAAGGAGTATAAGTGGTGGGCGAAAACCTTTGTGGAGGCTGAAGGTCAGAAGGTTCTGTATGCAGGTATTTTTCAGCCCAGCGAATCAATTGCTTGAAATTCAAATCGCCCAACGAAAAAAACACCATTTCGCGTGGATGATATTGTCTTTTTACAAACCGAACAGCATCATCTGTTGTATATTTTTCCAATAATTCTGATTTTCCCAAGATATTGTGACCAATGGGATGATGTTCAAATATCATTTCTTCAAAATCATCAAAAATCAGTTCTGATGGACTGTCTTTGTAGGACGAAATTTCATCCAAAATAATCACAATTTCTTTGTCAATTTCTTTTTGAGGAAAAGTAGAATGCAACACAATATCAGAAATCAATTCCATGGCTCGTTCAAAATATTCTTTAAGCACTGTTGCAAATACCACCGTTTCTTCTTTGGAAGTATAGGCATTCAACTCACCACCAACATGCTCCAACCGATTGATAATGTGACCAGAACGGCGCTTTTCGGTTCCTTTAAAAAGTATATGTTCAATAAAATGGGCCATGCCTTGCTCCTGCTCCATTTCGTCGCGAGAACCAGTATTAATAATTAGACCACAATAAGCCACCGCACTTATATCGGGTTTGTGTATCAGTCGAAGTCCGTTTGGGAGGGTATGTGTTTGATATGTCATTCCTTGTGTAAAATAAAAACGAAATGCAAAGGTACTATTTTTTCGAGAAAGATGAAAAGTTTCGTGTTTCCAAACAACTTCTTAGTCTAAAAAAGTGGTTTCTGAAAAAAAATAGCTACTTTTGCATTTCAACACTATAATAGTATCGAATATGGAATATACCACCTTACAAGGAAAATTGATTATGCCAGAATATGGACGTAACATACAGCAATTGGTTGCTTTTGCTCAAACGATTGAAGACCGCGAAGAACGTACCCGTTGCGTGCAAACCATCATCAATATTATGGGAAATCTCTTCCCATATTTGCGCGATGTGAATGATTTTAAACACAAACTTTGGGATCACGTGGCCATCATGTCGGATTTTAAATTGGATATTGATTATCCTTACGAAATTTTGCAAGAAGAGAATCTTTATTCACGTCCCGAATCAATTCCATATAAAAAATCGCGCATTCGTTACCAACATTACGGTCGCACATTGGAAGAAATGATTGAGAAAGTAGCTGGTTATGAGAATGGAGATGAAAAAAACGAACTAATTCTACTGATTGCCAATCAAATGAAAAAATGTTTCCTCACTTGGAACAAAGAAGTGGTGGACAATCGCAAGATTTTCGATGATTTACGTGAACTCTCAAAAGGAAAACTTGATATTCAGGAGGATTTCTTTAAATTGGTAGAATCAAAAGACGTATTGTACAACCGAAAAAACAAAAAAAAGGAGCAACAAAAAGGGAATCCGCGTATCAACAAACCAGGGCCGAAATTAAACGTTTAAAAACGTTTCGTGTTTCGTGTTCCGTGTTTAGAGTTCCTAGTCGAAATTGTTTTTTATAACTTCAGAAAAGATGAAACATTTTTAAATAAAACTTGTGAAACATTTATAACAACATAAAATCCTACAAAAAGTTACAATACTGATACTTTATTGACTCTCAAATCGTTTTCATTTTCTTTAACCCGAAACGCGAAACACAAAACCCGAAATAAAATATATGGCATCATTCCAAATAGAAGGCGGCCATCGCCTTTCTGGTTCCATCACGCCACAAGGAGCTAAAAATGAAGCATTGCAAGTTATTTGTGCAGTACTTCTCACTCCAAAAACTGTAACAATAAGTAATATTCCGGATATTTTAGATGTCAACAACCTAATAAGTTTGTTGGCTGATATGGGTGTGGAGGTGAATCGCTTGAATGCCGATAGCTATTCGTTCAAAGCCGAAACCTTGAATATGGAATATCTTCAATCCGAAGATTTTTACAATAAAAGTGCTTCTTTGCGTGGTTCGGTAATGATAGTTGGGCCTATGGTTGCCCGCTTTGGAAAAGCCATTATTCCAAAACCGGGAGGTGATAAGATTGGTCGTCGACGACTGGACACTCACTTTTTGGGAATTCAAAAGTTGGGTGCAGAATTTCATTATGATGCCGATGCAAAACGTTATGAAATTGAAGCTAAAAAACTGACTGGTTGCTATATGTTGCTTGACGAAGCTTCGGTAACTGGAACTGCTAACATATTGATGGCGGCGGTTTTGGCCGAAGGCACCACCACCATTTACAACGCCGCTTGCGAACCTTACTTGCAACAACTCTGCAAAATGTTGAATGCCATGGGCGCAAAAGTGTCTGGTGTTGGCTCAAATTTACTCACAATAGAAGGTGTAAAATCACTCAATGGTTGCAACCACCGCATTCTGCCCGACATGATAGAAATAGGCAGTTTCATTGGCATGGCCGCCATGACTGCTTCCGAAATTACCATTAAAGATGTGGCTTATGATGAGTTGGGATTGATTCCTGATAGTTTCCGACGATTGGGAATTCAACTTGAACAACGTGGCGATGACATTTTCATACCGCAACAAGATAGTTACACCATTGAATCATTTATCGATGGTTCAATCATGACCATTGCCGATGCACCCTGGCCGGGATTAACGCCTGACTTGCTGAGCGTGTTGCTCGTTGTTGCAGCCAAAGCGCAAGGCAGCGTACTTATTCACCAAAAAATGTTCGAGAGCCGTTTGTTTTTCGTTGACAAACTGATAGATATGGGTGCGCAAATTATTTTGTGCGATCCACATCGCGCCACCGTTATTGGAATGGGCAATCATCTTCATTTACGTGCATCAACGATGAGTTCGCCTGATATACGTGCTGGAATTGCATTGCTTATTGCTGCACTTTCGGCCGAAGGAACCAGCGTTATTCACAATATCGACCAAATAGACCGTGGTTATCAAGACATTGAGGGACGATTAAATGCTTTGGGAGCGAAAATAAAAAGGATTTAATTTCTTTTGACTTTCAATCCCTTAAGAGTTAAAAACAACAAACTAAAAGTATTTTCCAATACAAAAAAAGAGTAAAGATATTCACTTTACTCTTTTTTTTGTGCCTAATAACAATCAAATTCGTCCAGATTGTGTTACGAAATTTCTCAATTCAGCATTGAAATCATCTTTCTCCAACAAGTCTTCCATATTCAAGTGCAAACGATAGCGCCAACTAAACATTGAATTTGACGGAACATTTATGCGTTCGTCGTTGGGATTGGGGCGACGAATGCTATCTGAAATACCCAACAAATCTTGCATTTGGAAAACAGTCCACATGGCTGGCGAATACAAATGTTGTAGAATTATATCGCGGCAAAGCCACCAATCGCAAAAATAAGGAGCTTCACCCCAATGGCCAAGTTGTGAATTGTAGAAGCGTTGTGTTACGCCCCTGTCTTCTTCCCACCAGCCACGTATGGTGCTCATATCGTGTGTTGAAGGAGTTACCACTGACAGATATGGTGCTTTTGAAGGATGGAAGAATTCCTTTTTATTTGATTTTGGAGCACGTTGCACTTCCAGACTTAATATCCCCAATTCTTTCATCACAGAAGTCACACAATCGGTCATCATGCCCAAATCTTCGCCGCAAATCAACATATTGGTAGCCCGTTTCAGTGCCGGCAATTTCTCCATTCCCGATTCGTACCACCGAGCATCTTGTCGACGATAGAAATAATCAACGTACAATTGTTTCAGTTTTTCCTTTGTATAATTGTCCAAATCGCGGAATGAGCGCAATGATTCCATTCCAAAACGAGGATAAAACTGCTTTCCATGACTGCCTTCGACCTCAAAAAGTAGTACATTAGAAATCAAATCGAACAAACCCCATTTAACACGTTCGGTAATAGTGCCATCTGCAAAGTGCTTCTCTACAGCCGCTTGATTTAGATAAGTGGGCTTCAAACGTAATATCCAACCATCCTCTATTTGCAGACAATTTGCTTTTACCCATGCTGCTTCTTCTCCGAAGAAATCTGCTAAAATAGCATCGGTAATGTATGGTTTGCAAAATCGGTTGTAGTCCAGCCACAAACCTTTTTCGGCAAATTCATTGGCATAAATAGGCGTGGAAGGATTCAAATATCCCATAATTCCTTCCACTTGATTGGCCGGAATTTGCCAAATGCGGAAAAACCCCAGAATATGATCGATGCGGAAAGTATCAAAATAATTGGACATTTGCGCAAAACGTTTTTTCCACCAATCGAAACCGGTTCGTTCCATCGCCTCCCAATTGTAGGTGGGTAATTCCCAGTTTTGACCCTTCACGGCAAACATATCTGGCGGTGCACCGGCTTGCATATCCATGTGAAAAAGTTCAGGCGAAACCCAAGTATCCACACTGTTTCTATTTACGCCAATTGGGATGTCACCTTTAAGTACAACACCATGAGTATGAGCATAAGCTGCAGATTCGGACATTTGAACATGCAAGTGATATTGTATAAAATAATTAGTGGCAATATCATCGAAATGGGACTGATCGGGTTTTGAAAATTCCGCCATCTTTTTTGCATCATAAAGCGAAAATTCATTCCATTTTCTATAATCAGAAGTTCCAAATTGATCGCGCAAAACACAATAGACAGCATAAGGAGCTAACCAAAATTCATTATCAGCATAAAACTTTTTAAAGTCTTTGTTGTGCAGAAAAGTTTCTTTTTGTGTAAGATATAACTCCTTTGCATACTGAAGTTTGTAGTTAATTACTTCCAAAAATTCAACCAATTCCAATGCATTCCATGCTGCTTGTTTGGTTTTATATTCTTTTTGCAAAGCATGCGTAGCAGGTAGCTTACCCATTGCTGGCAAATTGAGAAAAAGCGGATTGAGGGCAAAGGCAGAAATGGCCGCATAGGGCAACACGTCGGCATCGGTATGTGTTCCGATGGTATCGTTAAGTGGCAAAACCTGAATGAGTTTCATACCTACTTTTTCAGCCCAGTCAACCAATAATTTTATATCCACAAAATCGCCTACACCCAAACTTTTTTTTGTACGAATACTGAAAACAGGCAAACTTACGCCTGCACCTTTCCATGTATTATTGGCAATTCTCACAAAAGCATCCGAGATTTGAATGAAAGTCTTTTTAGAATTGATGATGGGCGCAATGCGGTCTGCACCCGATTCGAAATACTTAAACTGATTATCTTCAGGGTCATAAACCGCATATTTATAGTGTACCTCACCTTGTGCTTTACTTAAATCAACTGCCACAGTCCACCAACTTTCGGTGGTATGGTTCATAATCAATGGATGAGTTATTGACCAATTTCCCATTTCCTTGCAATTGCCAATCAAACAAAGCGCTTCATTCTTTTTCAGCAATGGTGCTTTTACCTTGAAAATGTGAGTGAATTTTGTAACTTGCGTAGTATTAACCGAAGTGTTATTTTCGTGCAATAACACCCGTTGAAAGGGAGTTGAAAGAAAAACATTTTCAACACTTCCTGGCGAATTCCATGCATCTACACAGAAAAAATGATCTGTTTTTGATGGATCAAGCTCCAAAAACCGATCATCGCCCCATTCTTCGGTATATCTTCCGTTTTGCTCGGTATATAATATGTATTTGTAATTTAAATGAAAAGGCTCTTTTCGGTTTACCTCAATTTCGGCATACCAATCCTCAGGCGACTGAAAATTCAGGGCTAAAGCTTTGGTTATATCGCCATTTCCTAGTTCTGAAATATTGCCGCTAACCATCAGTCGTTGACCCCAGTGTGTAAAATAGGGTAATTTGAAATGTATTTTCATAGAGTGTTGAATTACAAGCATTTTTCTGCTTCATGTAAAAGTATAAATTCAAAAGTAGTACTATTTTTATTTGCATGATTTCTATATGCTAAAAAAAATGCGGAAATTAATTTCAAACGTTTGCGGAATAAAAACACTAAATGATTTATTAGCATTAATTCTTTTAAAACCAGACGCATTATTTCATAAAATCAAGAGCAACTAAAAACTATATATTAGCCCCAAAGCCATTCATTTCTGTATTATTGACTGATAAATATTCATCGTATTTTTAAATATATTTTCATGACTTAATAATAAAAAAAACCGTACTTTTGCAGAATATTCCTCATCACTAAAAAACAACACTATCCATGTCAGTTCCAAATGCATCATTTAAAGTATTTTCGGGCACTAAAAGTCGTTATCTTGCTGAAAAGATTTGCGAAGGTTTAAATTGTCCTTTGGGCAATATGAAAATCCAACATTTTTCGGATGGAGAATTTTCAGTTTCTTATGAGGAATCAATTCGGGGTCAATATATTTACTTGGTTCAATCTACGTTTCCAAACTCTGACAACTTAATGGAATTATTATTGATGATAGATGCTGCAAAAAGAGCATCTGCCTACAAAGTAATTGCTGTTATTCCTTATTTTGGTTGGGCGCGACAAGACAGAAAAGACAAACCACGTGTTTCAATTGGTGCCAAATTAATTGCCGACATGCTAAGTGTTGCTGGTGTTGACCGAGTCATCACCATGGATTTACATGCGGATCAAATTCAGGGATTTTTCAACATTCCAGTAGATCACCTTTATGCTTCTACCATTTTTATACCTTATATTAAATCATTGAGATTGAAAAATCTTGTAATCGCTTCGCCGGATGTAGGTGGCTCGAAACGTGCAGGTTCTTACTCAAAACATTTGGGTGTGCCCATGGTAATTTGCCACAAAACTCGTGAAAAAGCAAATGTTGTAGGTGAAATGACAATTATTGGTGAAGTATATGGCAAGGATGTGGTAATTTGCGATGACATGGCAGATACCGCTGGTACGCTTTGCAAAGCAGCTGAATTAATGATGGCCAAAGGTGCTAGAAGTGTAAGAGCCATTGTATCTCATGGAGTTATGTCAGGAGATGCCTCTTCTAAAGTATGCAATTCGGCACTCACCGAAATTGCTTTTACAG
>JBAXAD010000130.1:0-10146 GCA_037142715.1 Paludibacter sp.
ATATTATTCGTAATTTTGGTCAACCAATGAAAGAACACCATTAGCATTGTATATCTGACAGTTACGTATATTTTCTCATCGAATTGGATTTCAATAAACACAATCATATTTTTCTCAATTCAATCTAAATAGAAGAAAATATGAAAGGACATCAAAAAAAACACGGAATTATATAATCAACATAATAATTGAAAATGAAAACAAATTATGAAATTCGCTACGCATCACACCCAGAAGATGCAAAAAAGTACGAAACTTCTCGTTTACGAAAAGAGTATTTAGTAGAAAAAATCTTCACCGAGAATGAAGTTAACATGGTTTATACCCTGTATGACAGGCTAATAGTAGCTGGTGCAATGCCAGTTGGTGAAGTGCTAACACTTGATGCAATTGACCCATTGAAATCTGATTTCTTCCTATCACGTCGTGAGTTTGGAACTTTCAACGTAGGTGGTGCTGGTAAAATTACGGTTGATGGCGTTGTTTTCGAATTGGGCTACAAAGAGGCATTGTACTTAGGTGCTGGCGATAGAGTAGTAACTTTTGAAAGTGTTGATGCTGCAAATCCTGCTAAATTCTACTTCAACTCAGCTCCTGCCCACAAAACGTTTCCTGATAAAAAAATTACCAAAGCTGATGCAATCGTAATGGAATTAGGAACACTGGAAACAGCTAATCACCGCAATATCAACAAAATGTTGGTTTGTCAGGTTTTGGAAACTTGCCAATTACAAATGGGAATGACCGAATTGGCACCAGGAAGTGTTTGGAATACAATGCCAGCACATACGCACAGTCGCCGGATGGAGGCTTATTTTTACTTCGAAGTTCCTGAAGGACAAGCTGTTTGTCACTTCATGGGCGAACCAACCGAAACACGCCATATTTGGATGAAAGGTGACGAAGCCGTTATTTCTCCTGAATGGTCAATTCACTCAGCTGCTGCAACAAGTAACTATACTTTTATTTGGGGTATGGCAGGTGAGAACTTGGACTATAGCGACCAAAATTTCTACAAACATACCGAATTAAGATAAATAAAAGGACTAAAGACAAAGGACTGATGACTTAATTATTATAAAAAACTCGATAAAAAATATTATTAAACAATTTCTAAAATCACTGATAGAAGTCTTTTTTTTCGACCTTTGACTTTAGACTTAAAACTTAAAAAAAATGAACCAATTTAGTTTAGAAGGAAAAATTGCACTTATCACAGGTGCTTCTTACGGTATCGGTTACGGTTTGGCAACAGCTTACGCTGCAGCAGGTGCAACAATTGTTTTTAACGACATCAACCAAGACATGGTAGATAAAGGTTTAGCTGCATACAAAGCCGATGGCATTACTGCTCATGGTTATGTTTGCGATGTGACTGACGAAGATGGCGTTTACGCATTGGTAGCCAAAATTACTGAAGAAGTAGGTGTTATTGATATTTTAGTAAACAATGCTGGAATTATCAAACGTATTCCTGCCATCGAAATGACTGCCAAAGATTTCCGTCAAGTAATTGATATTGATTTGAATGGACCTTTTATTGTTTCAAAAGCCGTTGCACCGGGAATGATTGCCAAAGGTGGTGGCAAAATTATCAATATCTGCTCGATGATGAGTGAATTAGGTCGTGAAACAGTTTCTGCTTATGCAGCGGCCAAAGGTGGATTGAAAATGCTAACTAAAAATTTAGCTTGCGAATGGGCTGAATTTAACATACAGGTGAATGGAATGGGACCAGGTTACATTGCCACTCCACAAACTGCTCCTTTGCGCGAAGATGGACATCCTTTCAACGATTTTATCATTGGTCGTACGCCAGCAGCCCGTTGGGGAATTCCAAAAGATTTGGAGGGTCCAGCTATTTTCTTGGCATCATCGGCGTCTGACTTTGTTAACGGACATATATTATACGTTGATGGCGGAATTTTGGCGTATATCGGCAAACAACCAAAATAAACGAAAGAACCCCTAACCCCTCCTGTCCAAAAACGGGATAAATTGCGGGGAACAAAGTTACAACTGATTTGTATATTTTTTTAAGTTTAGTATTAAGTAGTTTATTCCAACTACTTAATACTGATTACTTGCTACAAACTACTATCTACCAACTACATACTATTCATTATGAAGAAAATTGCATTTTCATTTTTCGCTTCACTCCTACTCTTTTCTGGTGCATTTGCTCAACGAAGTGTTGTTGTTACAAATACTTCTGGATTTGATAGAAAAGCTGAAATGGTTGAGCTTAAGCCTTGTGGTTTACGGTTATGTTTTAAGAAAAAAACATATATTCTGAAAAATGAAAACAACCTTGAAATTCCATATCAAGTTGTTTACAACGGTAAGAAAAAACCACAAGTGGTAATTTTTCAAGCCAATGTAAAGGCAAATGGTTCCGCAACTTATACTTTCACTGAAGGAAAACCAGCCATTGTGAACCTAAAACTGCTGCACGTTTTGTTCCTGAGCGCAAAGATGATTTTGCATGGGAAAATGATATTGCAGCTTACAGAATGTATGGTCCAGCATTGGCCAAAGAAAATCCAAGCAATGGCGTAGATTTTTGGGTAAAACGTACGGATGAGGTTTTTATGGACAAAATGTACAAAGATGAGCTTCAGAATAAATTATCGTACCATACAGACCGTGGACAAGGAATGGACTGCTACAAAGTAGGTCATACACTTGGATGTGGTGGAATTGCACCTTATGTGTCTGATTCGTTGTGGGTTGGAAATCATTTCGACTCTTATAAAGTATTGGAAGTTGGTCCATTGCGTTCTACATTTACATTGACTTATGATTCAGTAAAAGTTGGAAATGTGTACTATAAACAAGTAATTACAATTACAACCACTGCAGGTTCAATGCTTAATAAAGCTGTTGTAAAATTTTCTGGCCCGAAACAAAAAATGGAATTGGCAGCTGGAATTTTTCTGCATGATGGCAAAGGAAATTTACAATTGAATGATGCTAATGGCACAGCTGCTTATGCAGAAGAGGCCATTTCGGAATTCAAAGAACCTTCTGGACGCAACTATGTAGGAGTTTTTATCCCCTCTAAAGTTAATGCATCCCGCAAAAAAGGCGAACATGCTTTGATAATGAGCAATTACACTGTGGGTAAGTCATTTACTTACTATTTTGGCGGTGGTTGGAACAAATGGATTTATCCTACTGACGAAGACTGGTTTACAGCTATCAACCAATTTTCTGACAACTTGAAAAATCCTTTGAAAATCAAAATCAAATAATTCTGATTGCATATAGATTTATATAAAATCCTCGTTTTCTGATAGAAAACGAGGATTTGTTGTTTTATAGTGAACGTTAATCATTTGAATTGAATAATATTGCTTATTTTTGTAACCCAATAATAAACCGTTAAATTAAACTCGAAAAATTTAGCTTTTAAGAATTGGTTCATTTTTAAAATAACAGTTGCCTTTCGTAAAATTTCATGCTAAAAAAATGGATTCCAGCCTTTGACCAGTATTTTATTTTCAAGTACATCGTCAAATGGTTTTTTTATATCTTACCAGTTTCAATAGTTGTGGGCTCTTTGGTAGCCTTATTTCTATGGTTGTTGGATTTGGCGACCACCACTCGTTGGAATAACGGGTGGCTACTTTACTTTTTACCCATTGTAGGAGTTGCAATTGTAGCTTTGTACAAGTTTAAAGGAAAAAATGCCGATGCTGGAAATAATTTGGTGATGGACGAAATCCATAAAGCTGGGGGTGGAATACCTTTCAGAATGGCACCATTTATTCTTTTCACAACTGTTATTACCCATCTTTTTGGTGGTTCAGCTGGTCGTGAAGGTACTGCAGTACAAATTGGAGGCAGTGTGGCTCAGTTTTTTGGCAACAAAATGCGACTGAATAACGATGATTTGCGCATTTTGTTAATGACAGGAATTGCAGCAGGTTTTGGAGCCGTTTTTGGAACACCTATTGCTGGAACCATATTTGCATTGGAAGTTTTGGCCATTGGACGAATCAAATATGATGCACTTTTACCCTGTTTTTTTGCTGCTGTACTTGCCAATATAGTATGCACAATGTATGGAATTCAACACACTCACTATCAAATCAATTTTCATGAACAAGCAAGTCTTGGCCTTTTCAATTTAAAATTTGACTATAAAATCCTTCTTTGGGTAACCATTTCAGCCATTTTGTTTGGATTGACCAGTTATCTTTTTGCTGAACTCTCCCATAATATTAAACGAATTGCTAATAAGTACATTAAATGGAAATATGCAATTCCATTCATCGGTGGTATTGTTATCATTGGACTCACTTTTATTGCTGGAACTACAGATTATCTGGGTTTGGGAGTAACAACTCAGAGCGGAGAAGGTAGCAGTATATTGAATGCTTTTAAGCCCGGCGGTGTCGATACATTTAGTTGGATGTGGAAAATCATTTTTACGGTGGTGACTTTAAGCACTGGTTTTAAAGGTGGCGAAGTAACTCCTCTCTTTTTCATTGGAGCTGCTTTGGGCAATATTATTGCAACTTATACAGGCATGCCAGTGGATTTATTTGCAGCTTTGGGGTTCATAGCTGTATTTGCTGGTGCCACCAACACGCCCTTGGCTTGTACGCTTATGGGAGTGGAATTATTTGGTGGTGAGCATATTATGTATTATGCAATAGCATGTTTCATTGCCTATTATTTTAGCGGTCATTCAGGCATTTACACGTCACAACGAGTTGGTGTTTCAAAAGCAAATCTATCTGACCATTTGAACTCTTAAAGATAAAATTTTACAATTTATCAGACATTATAAATTAAGAAAACAATGATTATTCTAAATATTGAAACTTCCACAAATGTTTGCTCAATTGCGATAAGCGAAAACGGCAACTGTATTTTCACAAAATCTGATTCAGAAGGAATGAATCATGCTGCGCTGTTGAGCGTATTTATTGCTGAAGGAATGGAGGTGTTGAAATCACAGTCAAAGAAACTAGATGCAGTGGCAGTTAGCAGTGGACCAGGCTCTTATACTGGTTTACGTATTGGCGTTTCTACTGCCAAAGGTCTATGTTATGGTTGGGAAATTCCATTAATTGCGGTAAGTACATTGGAGGTATTGACAACACAAGCCGTAAAAAAGACCGTAAATGCTGATAATGTATTGTTTTGCCCCATGATTGATGCTCGAAGAATGGAAGTTTATGCGGCTTTCTACAATGCTAACGGTGAAATTAAGAGAGAAATTTCGGCTGATATAATTGATGAAACATCTTATTCAGAATTACTTGGAAGCAACGTTGTTTATTTTTTTGGAAATGGAGCAGAGAAATGTAAAACCACCCTCACCCACCCCAATGCTCGTTTTATAGACGACTTAGTTCCATTGGCAGAAAACATGATTCTTTTGGCAGAAAAACGTTTTGAGGAAAAAAGATTTGAGGATGTAGCCTACTTTGAACCTTTCTACCTCAAAGAATTTTATACTACAGCCGTGAAAATCAATTCGTAAGATGTCAATTTCTCAACACATAAATAGCACCATCTGAAAATGATTTGATACATTCCATTTTCTTATATTTTCTTATTTCTTTTAAGCTTAGTAAATCTGGATTGTTATCAAGATTAAACCAAACAAGCAAACAATAGGGTGTTTCCTTAAATTCTTTCACATCATCCAAATAAACTCTTTCAGGAAGAGTAAAAATCGAATGATTTGTCAGAAAATAAACTGCCTGGCAATGATTTGAATAAATGGAGGAATCTTTTTCAAATAATTCATCGTGATGCTGAAGGTAATTAACTATTTGTGACTTTTTCCAAGTATCCTCACTATAACCAGGAATTCCAGTTTCGGTCATGTACGATAAATTCTCACGATTTATTGCAAAATAGCTGCCAATAAGCACAGAGGCAATACCAATAGAAAATGCAAAAAATATCCACTGTAGCTGGTTGTGAGGCATATATTTTCGCTATTTCGGTATCTGACAAGTTGAAATCCAAAGCAATGGAAGAAAAGCGGGAGCTAATAATCTATTGTTAATGGTTTCGTAACGTGAAAATGTTGAAGACAAAACGATGAACAGCACATAAACTATGAAAAAAGAAACCGCTATGTTTTCATAAGTATAATACGATTTCCAATGGTTGATATTTTTAACGAAGAAAAGGATAAATAACCCCATAATAAGAATTGCAATAACTTCAAAAAGCAATTGCTGTTGTATCTGTAGTTGAAACCAATCGGATAAAACAATGCCTGAATACTCAATATTTTTTGTGAGCGGTGTTATTCCCTTCTGACGCATTCCAGTCGCCAAATTACTGACTATTACATTGTATATTAGATTAATAACTGCGAATGAAAATCCAGTGCTACCAAAAATCAAAATATGTTTCGTTTTTTTTATCCAGCCCAAATTCTTATCAAAAAAAATCAATAAACAACCTGTGGCAGTGAGCGTAATACCTGCATATCGTGTATCAAAAGCAATAGCTGCTATAATTCCGGCAATTACGAGAGATAAAATACTGTGATTCAGTAGATATTTGTGGAAATATAGAATAAAAATCACTACCAATAAGATAAAAAGTGTTTCGGACCATAGCATGCTATAAATCTCGATTAACGAAGGGCTAAATGTAATGATAGTCAATAGAATACGCTTGTACCAATTAGTTTTATACTTAAAATGTTCCATCAGCACACCACTCAAGAAAATGAGGGTTGCAAACAATAATCCGTTTAGAAAAGGAGCAATTTGTACAATGTCATGTTGAGTAACAAACATGAATAATCCCAGAAAAAAGGGATAAAATAGCGGAAAAGCTACCAATGGACTTCCAGAATAGTCGAAAAATCCATCACCTGCAACAAAACTACGTGCAACACTGGTATAGGCTATCGAATCGGGCGAAATTCCAATACCACCATACCGTGTATATAGCATGATAATTGAAAATCCAACTACAGAAGCAATTAGAGAATCTATATTCTTTTTTAAAAAAAATGGACTCATTTTTCAGGGATTTTACTTTAAGTTGTTATAATTCAATTTCTTCGCCTGATACTGGAATTTCTATATTTCCAAAACCAACTTTCTTTAATTCTTCTCTGTAAAAAAGTTGCGTTTCATATTCTCCGTGTATCAAAAAAGTTTTTTTGATTTGTGTAAGATTCTGACAACTAAGAAACTGCTTCATTTCGTTGTAGTCAGCATGTCCCGAAAAGGCTTCAATTTTTGCAATTCGCGCACTAATTCTGTGCATCTTTCCAAAAATTGAAATTTCGCGCAAACCAAGTTCTTGAATGCGTGCTCCCAATGAAGTTGGCGTACAATAACCAACTAGAAGTATTGTATTTCTATGATTGGATATGTTATTGGCTACGTGATGTTTAATGCGACCAGCCTCTAACATTCCTGATGCTGAAATGATAATACAAGGTTTATTATTACTGTTTAGCGCCTTTGATTCCTCCAGTTTTGTTATGTAATGCAAAGAATTAAAACCAAAAGGGTCTGAATCATGCTTCAAAGAAATTTTCACATCTTCGTTCATTTCATCGGTATGCAAACGAAAAATATCAGTAGCGTTAACCGCAAGAGGACTATCCACATACACCTGAATTCTAGGCAATTTACCTGCATTAAATAAATTATTCAGCACATAAACTATTTCTTGTGTTCTTCCAATGGCAAAGGATGGTATAATCAACTTGCCTTTATTTACGACACATGTTTCTTCTACAATTTTCAACAAATCGGCTTCAATTTCCATATCAGCTGGATGCAAACGGTCGCCATAGGTTGATTCGGTAATCAAATAATCGCATTGTGGAAAAGCACTTGGAGTATGCAGAATTCGGTTGTGCGGACGTCCGATATCGCCTGTGAAGGCTAAATGAACTTTCTCACCATTTTCAATCACTTCCAAATTAACAACGGCACTGCCCAACATGTGACCAGTATTGGTGAATTTAACATTGAGTTTATCATTGATATAAAAACGACGGTCGAAAGCAACAGAAATAAAAAGTTTCATACTTTCTTCGGCATCTTCCGCACTGTAAATTGGGTCGACAGGATATAATCCTTGTTTTGCGCGTTTTTTATTGAACCATTCTATATCTAATGCTTGTATATGTGCGCTATCAGCCAGCATTATAGCACACAAATCACGGGTAGCATTGGTGCAAATGATGGAACCTCGGAAACCACCTTTGTAAAGAAATGGAATTAATCCTGAATGGTCGATGTGTGCGTGAGAAAGAATAAGATGGTCTATTGTGGCTGGATCGAAACCAAGATCTCTATTCATGCCATCAGTTTCCAAACCTTTACCCTGAAACATACCGCAATCGAGCAAAATACGTTTCCCTTCATTGGTAGTAATCAAATGTTTACTTCCAGTTACTTCGCGCGCGGCGCCAATAAATTTGATTTTCATGATAAATTTGGTCTAATGTCAAAAGTCTAAGGACTAAAGACTTTTTTATTGTCTTCTGAAAGTATCCTCCTGACGTGGGTTATTGTTTTTCACTCCCTGCGGGATTAATATTGTTTCAATTTTGCTAATGAAAATTTCGGTTTTTTAGTTCTAATGTTATTGTTTCAATTAATAGATTTAATATCAAATACTTATAACCGATTTTGGAAGTAGAAAGATTTAGAATACGGAAACATTGAGACGATGCCAACGCGTCAAACCGCTGAAAAAGCGGTTGTACGCTGCGAAAAGCAAAACACGAAACACGAAACACGGAACACGAAACACGAAACAAAAGTCATTCCGCCAATTCAATCCGAACTTTCATATTTTTAATCTTCTCATTTTCAACTAGTTTGATGAGCGCATTTACTTTGCTCACTTTCACTGCCACAAATGAATAATATTCTTTCACTTCCACCATGCCTAATTCATCTTTGGCCAGCAATCCTTTTTTGAACATGAAACCTACAATGTCCATTTTGCTCAATTTATCTTTTTTGCCTTTGCCAATGTAAATGGTTGCCCAATCGGGTTTTGGAGGCATAGAAGCCAGCGCTGGCAATGTCAATATTATTGGTAGAGGCGAAACAAATTCAGGTAAATCTTCTTTTTCTGCTAATAACAAAAAGGCAGAACCTTCAGCTTCCATGCGAGCTGTACGACCATTGCGATGCACAAATTCATCCACTCTAACAGGTGCATCAAAGTGAATAATGTTTTTAATTTCTGGAATATCCAACCCGCGAGAAGCTAAATCGGTAGATATAAAGGCAGTACAACTTCCGTTCCGAAACTTGGAAAGTGCACGCTCGCGATCAGGTTGTTCCAACTTGCCATGAAAAAACTCATTCTTCACTCGTCGTTCGGACAAATAGTTGCTTGCTTTCTCAACTGTTTCTCGCTGATTGCAAAATATCAAGGTAGAGTCATTGCCCAAATAACATAGCAGTTGATAGAGCAAATCCATTTTATCATTATTTTTGCCTTTTACCGAGAAGGTTTTCAATCCTTTCAATTCATTATTTTTCTCTGAAAAATCCAATTTTATAGGATTACGAATGCCTGTAAAAGCAGGTATTGAAATGGCATCAGTAGCGGAAGTAAGGATGCGTTTTTTAAGCAACGGAATACGGCAGATAATTGATTCCATTTGTTCGGTAAAACCCATTTCGAGCGATTTATCAAACTCGTCGAGCACCAATACTTTAATATCTGAAACTTCAAAATTGCCACGTTCAATATGGTCTTGCAACCTGCCAGGCGTACCAATAAGTACTGCTGGAGGTGTAGCTAAATCTCGTTTTTCACCATTGGACGGGCGACCACCAAAACAAGTATTCACTTTGAAACCAGTACTCATGCTGCGCCAAACCTGCTCAATTTGTTGGGCAAGTTCTCGTGAAGGTGCTAAAATTAAAGTCTGAACCTTCTGACAATCAGGATTCAAACTCATTAAAACAGGCAGCAAATAGGCCAAGGTTTTGCCCGAACCTGTAGGGGACAAAAGGATAATATCTTTCTCCTTTTCATTGGCGTCAAGCGTTGCCAACTGCATTGTGTTGAGCAATTCGATACCCATGCTTCTCAGCGTGTTATCAATTTGTGTGGAATTATTTTTCATGTTACAAAGATAGTCGAAAATTTATTTACAAACAGCTTATTTACAAT
>JBAXAD010000131.1:0-10139 GCA_037142715.1 Paludibacter sp.
TGTGCCACGCCTGGGGGGCGAGTCCCATCTATTTATTGGGCAAATACTACCTCGGCATTCAGCCCGTAAAAGCCGGTTATAGCGAGTTTGCGATAGCACCAAATCTTGGCGGACTGAAATGGATGGAAGGAACCGTGCCCACGCCCAATGGTATTATTCACCTTTACATGAACGAAAAAACCATCAAAGTAAAAACCGTAGAAGGTAAAGGTTACCTCACTTTCGTGAGTAAATCGCAACCCAAAACAAGCAAAGGAATAATTGAGAAATTGAGCAGAAACAACTATCGATTGCTGATTGAGGGACAAGAGGAAGTGGTGGTGAGTTATAAATAATTTAGCTTATACTTAATAAAATATTAGAATAAAACCAATGCTAAAATAAGAAAATAATTTTCGGGAGACGAATTGCAAATAAACAAATACTAAAAGGTGGGACACAATTAATGTTATATAGCTGTCCCACCTTTTTTATAGGCATGTAGAAAATAGAATTTTACTTAACCTCTATTCCCTTTTTAATTTGTTTTGTATTGAAGATTAGTTGCATTTCGCTCATACCTGTCTCAGGATTATAAAAATCAAACCGACCTAACTTTTCTGCGTTCGAAATTGCGTTGGATAATAACGGTTTTAATCTTAAATAAATATCACTATCTTGTTTAGTATAAAATGATTGTGATTTATTGTATTCGGGCAGGTATTTTTTTAATTGTTTACCAACCCTGTCACCAGTTTCATAGTACTTTGAAGTTCTTTCATAATGTAATAATATCCAATACTCCAGGCAAGGATTATTGACAACAATTTCAATGTTTTCATAGCCGCCGCTTATTTTATCACAGTACTCTTTAAATTCCTGAATTGCAGTTTTAGTCCCTTTTTTTGCCTCTCTAGTCTCTTTCACTAAAGTGTCAAAATCAACTACCCAAAAAACTTTATCATAATCGTTCGACAGTTCAATAACTTTCTTGTATTGATCAATAAGCTTTTTCTTTTGCAGAAGCTCCGGTTTAAAATCAACGTTAATTGCCCTTTCATTTCTTTTAAGCATTTGGATATACCAATACTCGCACTCGCCATCACCAACAAACGCAAACTTAGGCTTGCCTATTTTGAGAATTGATTTACTATTTCTCATCGGCGATATCTATAAAGTAATCTCCTAAATTTGGTACAGCTCCCAATTTTCCAATCTTATAGGCATTATAAACGTTGCTAGTATCTCTAATAACAGAACTATCAAAATCGGATAGCGAATACAATTCAGTAGCAGAATCATCCGTTTTGTCAGTAAACCAAATCACATCATTTCTAAATATATCTTTATTGTTTAATATCTCCCGATTATGAGTAGTGGCAATTATTTGAGATTTTTTTGAGTTTACTAGAAAAGACAATAAAAAGTGGACAAATAAATCAGGATGTAATGATGCTTCCAATTCGTCAATAGAAATTGCAATTGACGAATTAATCAACAAACTTAACACTCCAGCAAAGCCATAGTATCTCTTTGTTCCTTGTGATTCGAGTTCAAAAGGAAGGCTATATTTTTCATCGGATATTGTATGCTGGAAATTTAATACAACCGTTTTGATTTTCCCTTTTTTCTTTAAATCCTTGATTTTATCATTTGAGGTTTTTGTTTGTTTATCTAAGAAGTCCAGAAAGCCCTCAGGAATATCCTCCTCTTCTTCTTTAATTTCAATATCAGATATATTAAAGTCTGCCTTTTTTAATATATTTACTATATCAGTTTTTCTTATCTCTGATTCATCAATCTTAGAAGTAACAAAATTATCAAGACTTGTACCTGTATAAATCACAGGTGTCAAATAATTCGAGAACCAATCCGTAACATCTTTTATTTCGTCCGAATCAATATTCGTTTTAAGAAATCCACCCAATACTGTATTATTCCATAGCGTATTTGATTCTAACGTTTTTTCAAACGTTTTATCCATTTTCATTTTGCTTCCAAATGAAATTTTAGCAAACTGCTTTTCCAAATCAGTTGTCCTTTTAAAAACATTAGCTTTTGTCGGATTATAATGATTTAATATTTCATTTACTATTGCATTTTGATTAAACTCTACTTCGTAATAATATCTTTTGGCATTTTGTATGAAGTCAATAGACAAAATAGTATTCTGACTGCGTGAAACATTGTCGAACATAAACGGATTAAAAGCCAACTCTTCAGTTTTTTTAGACTCAGGCTCTAAAACGATATCTCTTAAGAACTCAAGTGCTTTTAGTATTGTTGTTTTCCCAGACGCATTTGCACCATATATTAACCCTAGCTTTAGCAATCGTAAGCCTTTTGTAGGAATTATATAGTAGTCTTCAAGATGGTTCGATTTATCTGCTTCAAAAGATAAAGTTTGTTTATCTTTTATTGAACCAAAGTTTTGAATGCTGAAATTTATAATCATTTTCGTGGGTGTATTTGAAATTCAACAGCAAAAATACAAAGAATAATTCAAAAACCGCTAATTATCTCTATTAATTATGTAAATAAATTGCATATTTCCGCCAGATTTACTTGTGTAAAAAACATAAAGTAGTGATAAATTACAAATAAGAAGCCACCTTGAAACATAAAAGGAGGAATAGTTGTAAAGTATTTTACCAAATATAGTGATTACCAAATGAGCGGTTATTCTAAAACCTTGCAAATTGAGTACAGACAGCCCATTTCCACGTCTTTCTGTTAAAGTTACAAGGTGAAAATATTAGGTTGTTTATTATGAAATTAAGAAGTTTAGTTGCCCTTTTTTGGTTGTTGATAATTCAGCAGGCTTCTGGTGAAAATATCAATGTTTTCAGTTATCCCAATGCTTCAAACCGTGTTGCTTTTGGTACTGAAATGTTGACAAAATCATTGAACAAAGCGGGTTTCACGGTTAATAATATTGTTCCAAAAAGATTTTCTGCCAATGAAACAACGCTAATTGTGATTGAGAAAAGCAATCCTGCATTGAAAGTGCTGTTGAAGAAAATCAACATACAATTGCCCGATTCGATGAAAAAAGAAGGTTTTTTTATTGGCACAAAAAAGAATGTGACACTCATTTGCGGTACCGATGGGAATGGTGCAATTTATGGTTGTCGCGAAATAATTGACCGTCTGCAAAATTCCAAAAAGCTTGATTTGCCCGTTTCATATACCGATGCACCCGAAATGGTGCTGCGTGGAACGGCCATTGGCGTTCAAAAACCAACCTATCTTCCGGGTCGCACGGTGTACGAATATCCCTACACGCCTGAGACTTTTCCTTGGTTTTACGATAAAAAACAGTGGATTGAATACCTCGATATGCTGGTGGCCAACCGCATGAATTCGCTCTATTTGTGGAATGGGCACCCGTTTGCGTCATTGGTACGATTGAAAGAGTACCCGTTTGCCGTTGAAGTGGATGATGAAACCTTTAAAAAGAACGAGGAAATATATACTTTTCTGACCAAAGAAGCCGAGAAACGCGGAATTTTCGTGATTCAAATGTTCTATAATATCATTCTTTCTAAGCCTTTTGCCGAACATTACGGGCTTGTAACGCAAGATAGAAACCGCCCCATAACACCGCTTATCAGCGATTATACCCGCAAAAGCATTGCCGCCTTTGTAGAAAAATATCCCAATATCGGATTCCTCATTACCTTGGGCGAAGCCATGGATACGTATGATGATGACGTGAAATGGTTTACCGAAACCATTATTCCCGGCGTAAAAGATGGACTCAAAGCTTTGGGGCGCACCGATGAACCGCCGATTATTTTAAGGGCGCATGATACGGATGCAAAAATGGATATTACGGCAGCAAAACCGTTGTATAAAAACCTGTACACCATGCACAAATATAACGGTGAAAGTCTGACCACTTACGAGCCGCGCGGGCCGTGGGCAAAAATCCACAAGGACCTCAGCGAGCTTGGAAGTGTGCACATTAGCAATGTTCATATCCTTGCCAACTTGGAGCCGTGGCGCTGGAGTTCGCCCGATTTTATTCAGAAATCGGTCAATGCCATGCACAATGTTCATGGTGCCAATGCGCTGCATTTGTATCCGCAAGCATCGTTTTGGGATTATCCTTACACGGCAGATAAATTGGCTGATGGCAGTAGGTTGAAACAAATTGACCGCGACTGGATGTGGAATCAGGCGTGGGCAAGATATGCGTGGAATTGTCATCGTGAGCGTACCGATGAAGTGACTTATTGGAACCAACAATTGGGGGATTATTACGGAACAACGGCCAATAATGCACGCAATATTCAGGAAGCTTACGACCAAACAGGAGAGATTGCGCCAAAACTTTTACGTCGATTTGGCATTACCGAAGGCAACCGTCAAACCCTTTTGCTGGGCATGTTTATGAGTCAGTTGGTGAATCCATACAAATATAAAATCTACCCCGGTTTTTACGAAAGTTGCGGTCCGGAAGGCGAAAAACTGATTGAATACGTTGAAAAAGAATGGAAACACCAACCGCACGTGGGCGAATTACCACTCGACATTGTGGCTCAGGTAATAGCGCATGGCGATAAAGCGATGACCGCCATTGACCAGGTAGAAGGTGCTGTGACCAAGAATAAAGAAGAATTTGAACGCTTGCGCAATGATGTGCATTGCTATCGTGAGTTTGCTTATTTTTTCGAAAACAAGGTAAAAGCTGCCAAATTGGTGCTCGATTATCAATGGGGAAAGGATGTGAAAAACTTGGATGCTGCGGTGCCGTTTTTGGAGCAAAGTTTGGCGCATTACAGCAAGTTGGTGGACCTGACCAAAGACCATTATTTGTATGCCAATAGCATGCAAACCTCTCAGCGCCGCATTCCGATTGGTGGCGACGATGGCAAAAACAAGACCTGGGAAGAATTGTTGGTGCATTACAAGAAAGAATTTAGCAATTTTCAGAACAACTTGGTTTTGTTGAAATCGAAACAAGGTGCAGGAACCCAAAAATCAGTGGATATTTCGGCATGTACTGTTGCTGATGTAAAATTAAGCAGCGATTATAAAATGGTAAAACTTGCAGCGGGAGTGTCGTTGTACAATGATTTGGAATCGGACGTGGAAGAAATTGCACCCGAACTGATTGGTTTAAATGCCATGGTTTTGAACTCTGCAGAACAAGCAATCAAAGGCACAACGATAGAATTTGAAACAAAAGAACCCGTGAAATTGCTCATTGGATTTTTCCGCGACGACCAACGGAAATATGCAAAAGCACCAACATTGGAGACCGATGCCGCTGCCAATTTGTACGGACAGGCAGATCCAGTAATCACAAATGCATTAAAAGTGGACGATTTACCTGCCATCAATATTCATGCTTACAGTTTCAATTCGGGCGCACATAAATTGTTATTGCCCAAAGGATTTTGCCTAGTTTTAGGCTTTACGAATGCGAATATCACGCACCGAAATGCTGGATTGGCCGGAATTGGCGACGAAGCAACCATGGACTGGATGTTTTATTGAAATGAAGTATCAAACGTCAAATATCTTAATCATTCTATTCATCAATACTTATGAAAATCACAAGAATAATATTTCTGTTATTGCTTCAAAGTGCAATTTGTTTTGCACAATCGCCTGTGATTAAAGTAGATTTGAATATAGGTAGCCGACAAGCATCAGAAGTAAATGATCCGAACTTCATGGCATGGCCAATTTCCACGGTTGCTTCCACAACGGATACAATTCAGGGCGTTGTTATAACTTTTACTGGTTTAACAGAGAGTTTGGCTGCTTCCACCTTAACTTCTAGCTGGTACAAAGTGGGCGTTCAGGCGCCAAATTATGCCCGACTTTCGTGCGACGGTATTGTGGCTACAGTGCTCGAAATGCGCATTCATGGACTTCCGGCGGGCACGCATACTTTGCTTACCTACCACAATACAATGGACGGTCCAACGGCTTATGTTTATAATCCCATTAGAATATATTTGAATGACAAAGTGGTGGTCGACAGTTTAATGCCAACCAATCGCGAAGTCGTTTTGTCAAACGTGCCCATTTCCTACCTCACATTTACGGTGATTGCCAACGAAGATGTTATCGTTCGGTTTGCGCCACGACCCACTAGCACTTCCACATTTAACAAAGTGACTTTGAACGGATTTGAAATAAATACTCCCAATTCAATGCATCAGGCATATTTGCCGTTTCCGTCCGACCGCGATGAACACATTGACGGCGATGCTGGCAGCGTAAAAATGAAATGGAATAAAGCTACAACGGCTGTTTCGCACGATTTATATTTCGGAACCGATTCAACGACAGTTGCTAATGCCAACCATTTATCTACTTGTTTTAAAGGAAATAAAACCGATTCTACTTATGTGGTTTCGGAGATGTACGACATGAATAAATACTATTGGCGTGTGGACGAAATAACTGCCAATGATGCAGTTACCAAAGGAAATACTTGGTATTTCAGAACCCGAAAATTGGCTTTTAACGGAGCCGAAGGTTTCGGTCGTTACTCCATTGGCGGGCGTGGTGGAAAAGTGGTGGAAGTTACCAATCTCAATGATGATGGCCCCGGAAGTTTGCGTGAAGCTGTTACAAAAAATGTTGGTCCAAGAACCGTAGTTTTTGCTGTTTCGGGCATTATTACTTTGAGTTCCAGACTAGCAATGAGTCAATCTTATGTAACTGTTGCAGGTCAAACAGCGCCGGGAAAAGGGATTTGCATTCGTCAAGCTCCGTTTGGTTTGAGTGGTGGAAATGACGTGATTATACAAAATGTGCGGGTGCGACTTGGTGCCGGAACAACTTATGATGGTATGGGAATGGCAGGCGCAAATTTCAGTATTTTGGACCATTGCTCCATTAGTTGGACCATTGATGAATCGTTCAGTTCCCGCTCGGGTAAAAATATAACTTTGCAGCGCACCTTGATTTCCGAAGCGTTAAATGCTGCCAATCATCAGAATTATCCTGCCGGAACAGAGCACGGTTATGCAGCAAGTATTGGCGGTGATGTGGGCAGTTTTCACCACAATTTGCTGGCACATTGTTACGGTCGAAACTGGAGTTTGGCCGGAGGTTTGGATGGCAGTGGAGTTTATATCGGACGTTTGGACATTCGCAATAATGTGGTTTACAATTGGGGCGCACGGACAACCGACGGTGGAGCAAATCAAGTAAATTTCGTGAATAATTATTACAAACCGGGAGCTTCTACCACCATGCATTACGCCCTCAATGCACAACATGAAGCGGTTGGGACTGGAACTCAGCAGTATTTTTTCGATGGAAATGTGATGCCGGGCTATTTTGATGAAAGTACGCAAACCAAAGGCCGCGAGGCAACCGGAGTTGCGGTAACTTACGATACTTTTGTAAGTTCGCCATTTTTTGAGTCATACGTTACTACTCAAACCGCCGGCGATGCCTTCAAAAATGTGCTTTCGGATGTTGGTTGCATTCAGCCAGTTTTCGACGACCATGACAAACGGATTATCAACGAAACGTTGAATGGAACTTACTCATGCGTTGGAAGTGTTACTGGTAAAAAAGGCTTGCCAGATTCACAGGTAGATGTTGGAGGTTGGGAAAATTATCCGATTGAAACACGTGCTGCAAACTTTGATACTGACCACGACGGATTGCCCGATTGGTGGGAAAATCTTCAAGGTACCAACCTGAATTCGCCAGTTGGTGATTTCACCGATGCCAATGCTGATGCCGACCACGACGGATATACGAATTTGGAAGATTACCTGCAATGGATGATGAATCCACATTATAATGCCACAATTTCCAACACGCTTGATATCGATTTAGGTCAGTATTCATTGGGTTACACAACTAGTCCTGCATTTGTGATTTCTGGTTTGAGTAATTGTTCCGTATCGATGGTGAGTGGAACCAAGACAGCACGTTTCAGTTCAACAAAAAAAGGTTTGGCAAAATTCAATTTCACGGTTACAGATGCTGCCGGAAGTTCAATGACGCGAATGATTAACGTGAATGTTGGTGAGGCTACAACGGGAATAAATACTTTAAATCAGAATGATGATATTTCAATTTATCCAAATCCTGCTCAAAACTCTCTTTTTATCAGCAATTTAAACAATTTAATTGGCTCAAACAGAATTAGTATTTCCAATTCTATTGGGCAAAAAGTGTTGGAATATAATTCGAAACATGCAACTTCCGAAACCAGTTTGTCGATTGATATTAGCGCTTTGCAATCGGGAATTTATTTTATCACAATTGGACATAATAAAGCAGCCAAACAATTTATAAAATACTAGTTCTTCGAGACTTTGCTGAAGTTATTACCTTAAAGAAAATCACATGAAAATCGCATTAAATCTTATTGATATTTCTGTCATTGTTGGCTATATTGCCGTTTTATTTGGGATTGCTTTTTGGGCAAGTGCCAAGAAAAATAAAAATGACAACTTGTTTTTGGCCAATAAAAGTCTGGGCTGGTTTGCCATCGGACTCACCATGTGGGGAACAAATGTGGGGCCTTCCATGCTGTTGGCTTCGGCAAGTGCAGGTTACAGCTCGGGCATAGTTTCGGGTAATTTTGCTTGGTACGCTTTCCTTTTCATCATGATGCTGGCATTTGTTTTTGCGCCACGGTATTTAGGTGCCAATGCGTCCACTTTGCCCGAATACATGGGAAAACGTTTTGGACAATCCACACGTTATCTACTTGCTTGGTACACGCTTATCACCATTCTCATTTCGTGGCTTTCGCTCGGATTGTTTGCCGGAGGAATTCTGGTGAAACAAATCTTGGGTGTTCCCATGTGGGAATCTGTTATCATAATGGTGGTTTTTGCGTCCATACTTACTGCCGCCGGCGGATTGAAAGCGATTGCCTATACCAGCGTTTTTCAAATGATTTTGCTCATCGTGGTTTCCCTCACGCTCACGCTAATTGGCTTGTCGAAAGTGGGCGGAATTTCTGCACTTTACCACGCCACTCCCGCTCACTACTGGCAATTGTTCCAGCCCAACACCGATAAAGATTTTCCGTGGCTGCCCATTGTTCTCGGTTATCCCATTATGGGCGTGTGGTTTTGGTGTACCGAGCAGTCGATGGTACAATCGGTTTTGGGTTCAAAAAGTCTGAAGGAAGGTCAATTGGGTGCCAGCTTTATTGGTTGGTTAAAAATACTCGATGTACCGTTGTTTATACTTCCCGGCATCATCTGTTTTGTGCTTTTCCCGCATCTCAAAGACCCAAGCGAAGCCTATTTGGTAATGGTCACCAATCTTTTTCCGGATGGAATGAAAGGCCTGATAATCGTAGTGTTGTTGGCTGCTTTGTTGGGCAATATCGGTTCGTCGCTCAATTCGGTAAGTACGGTGTATACCATGGATATTTACCTGAAAAAGCACAAACCCAATGCTTCAAACCCCGAAATTGTAAAAATCGGACGTTGGGTAACTTTATTCAGCGCTATTATTTCGGTTATCGTTGCGTTGGCCATTGATAGCATAAAAGGTTTGAATTTGTTCAATATTTTCCAGTCGGTGCTTGGGTTTCTTGCGCCGTCCATGTCGGTGGTGTTTATTTTTTCCGTGTTCTGGAAAAAAACTACTCCCAAAGCAGTTAATCTTATTCTGACTGCCGGAACAGCTTTTTGCCTTGCAATTGCCGTTTTGTACTGGTGGGTTTTTCCCGTTGAACAGTACCATTTCTGGCCACACTTCATGATGATTTCGTTCTATCTATTTGTAATTTTGTCCATTGCAACTGTTGTAATTTCTCTTTTGGATAAGAATGCAACAGATGAAAATACACTGGGATTAGAGAAACTTCCAAAAACGTCGAAAGTGGTTTGGATTTCGTGGATTGTGCTGATTATCGTTATGGTTGCGCTGTATCTGTTTTTCAATTAAGGCTTTCAATTTACAAAATGACCGCAGAAAACCTTCGAAAGTTATTCAACATATTCTCATTTTTACTGATTTGTCTCCACATTTCAGCCCAACCCGTGGTGCCACAATCGAAAATGGCTGAGATTTACGAGCAAGTAAAAACGCCCTACAAATACGGGTTGGCAATTGCCCCCACCACCAATAATTACAAAGTGGATTGCCCCACCGTTTTCCGAAAGGACGGCAAATGGTACATGACTTATTTGATGTACAACGGCAAAACG
>JBAXAD010000132.1:0-10044 GCA_037142715.1 Paludibacter sp.
TCAAAATACTTAATTCCGGCGATTTTGTTTCTGGAGCCACTGAAGCTGAATTATCAGAGCGCAACAGTGCAAAATTAACCAACAAGTTTTCTGAAAAAGGCTTGCGTTACGACCTCACTGTTCCTTTTGCTCGCTTTGTGGTGCAACATCAGAATGAGATTAGTTTTCCATTCAAACGCTACCAAATTCAACCTGTTTGGCGTGCCGACCGTCCACAAAAAGGGCGTTACCGTGAATTTTACCAATGCGATGTTGATGTAGTGGGAAGCGATTCGTTACTTAATGAGCTGGAATTGATTCAGATAGTTGACGATGTGTATCGCCGATTGAAAATAAATGTATGTTTGAAAATAAACAACCGCAAAATCCTTTCGGGAATAGCCGAGATTATTGGCGAAGCCGAAAAAATTACCGACATCACTGTTGCCATTGATAAAATGGACAAAATTGGTTTGGAAAAAGTGAACGAGGAAATTGCATCCAAAGGGATTTCTGCTGAAGCAATTGCTAAGCTGCAACCGATTTTAAAACTTAGTGGAAACAATTCTGAGAAATTAAATCAGCTGAAAACCGTTTTGGCTAATTCGGAAGTGGGAATGAAAGGCATTTCGGAACTGGAAACTATTTTTGGACTTTGCGAATCCATGAAAGTGCAAACTCAAATTGAACTTGATTTGACATTAGCGCGTGGGCTGAATTATTATACAGGAGCAATTTTTGAAGTGAAAGCCTTGGATGTGGAGATTGGAAGCATCACAGGTGGTGGACGTTATGATAATTTGACTGGTGTGTTTGGCTTGGAAGGTGTATCTGGCGTAGGCATTTCGTTTGGTGCCGATCGCATTTACGATGTGCTGAACCAATTGAAATTGTATCCTGAAACTTCGGTGGAACAAACACAAATTCTATTTGTGAGCTTTGGCGATAATGAATTATTGTACTGCCTACCATGGCTTAATGCATTGCGCAGCAAAGGGATAAACTCAGAAATATATCCCGAGGCAGCCAAAATGAAAAAGCAAATGACTTATGCCGACAATAAGAAAATTCCGTTTGTGGCCATTGTGGGCGAAAATGAAATGAAAGCAAACCAAGTGATGCTTAAAAATATGAAAACTGGTGTACAAGAATTGGTTTCATTAGACGAAATCATTGGAAAGATAAGTTGAATTAATTCAAATCAATTAGTGAAGCCCCTTTAAGTCTAGACTTTTAGGGGCTTTTCTCATTTTAAAAGTAAAGTCAAAACTTATCATTTGACTAATATATTTCTAACATTCTACACTTGTAATTATATCTAATTTAGTTCACTTTTCACTTCTTTATTTGTTTAAACAAAAGTATCACTTTCATATTTTGGTTTCTAACAACAGTCCAATTTAACCATACAAAATGTAATGGATGTACTTGATTTATTTAATCAAAAGCCCTATAAAATTGGTATTGCCATGAGCGGTGGTGGCATAAAAGGAATGTGCCACGTTGGGGTTCTCAAAGCGCTTGATGAGCAAGGAATCAAGCCTGATATACTTTCGGGTGTTAGTGCTGGTGCAGTGGTAGGTGCTTTATATGCAGACGGTTATACCCCTGACGAAATTGCTAAACTATTTGAAGATATCACGCTTAGAAATATGACTAAAATGCATATTCCTGATGGTGGTTTTTTCAAAATGGATGTTTTTGAGGATTTTTTAAATAGAAAATTAAGGGCGAAAACTTTTGAAGAATTAGCTGTGCCACTTCGAGTCGTTGCCACAGATCTTGATAAGGGACAAAGTGTGATTTTCACATCTGGTAACTTGATTGATGCTATAGTCGCTTCCTGTTGTCTCCCAGTGCTTTTTAGTCCCAAAATAATCGACGGAGTGCATTATGTAGATGGTGGTGTTCTCAAGAATTTCCCAGTTTCTACTATTCGCAAAGACTGTGAAAAGGTGATTGGGATAAATGCTAGTGTTAAAGTGGTTGATGAATTCAAATTGAGTATTTTAAATGTAGCTTCACGATCCTATGAATTGATGTTTAAAGCCAATATTTTACATGATAAAGAGTTGTGTAACTTGTTGATAGAACCTTTGGATATGGGTCGTTTTGCCACTTTTGATTCCGTGAAAGGACGTGAGATTTTTGACCTTGGTTACAAATCTACCAAAAAAATACTCAAAGCTAAATTGGAGGAGAAAATAATTTAAAAATGAACAAAATCAATTCTAATTGGTTTTAAAACAAGCCCGAATGGTTTTTTTTGACTACTTTTGTGGCGGAATAATAACAAATAAACACACTATCTATGTTTCCAGTATCAGATCGTTTGGCAGCTCTTTCTCCTTCGGAAACGCTTGCCATGTCTCAAAAAAGCAACGAGCTTAAAGCTCAAGGCTTTGACGTAATTAATCTAAGCGTGGGTGAACCCGATTTCAACACACCCGACCATATCAAAGAAGCTGCTAAACAGGCTGTTGATAATAATTTTTCATTTTATTCTCCAGTTCCTGGCTATCCAGGTTTGCGCAATGCTATTTGTGCCAAGTTGAAATCAGAAAACGGTTTGGACTATAAACCTGAACAAATTGTATGTTCCAACGGTGCTAAACAATCAGTTTGTAACGTGCTATTGGCTATTATTGGAAAAGGCGACGAGGTAATTGTACCAGCTCCTTATTGGGTTAGCTATCCAGAAATGGTGAAATTGGCAGACGGTACAACCGTAGTTGTTACTGCCAGCATAGATCAAGATTTTAAGATCAATGCTACACAATTGGAAGCTGCTATCACTCCAAAAACCAAAGCAATTATTCTTTGCTCACCTTCTAATCCTACAGGAAGCGTTTATTCAAAAGCTGAATTAAAGGAGTTGGCTGATGTGTTGGCAAAATATCCAAACATTATCATTCTTTCTGACGAAATTTACGAACATATCAATTATTTGGGAACGCACGAAAGTATTGCCCAATTTGAAAATGTACGCGAACGTGTTGTGATTATCAATGGTGTATCAAAAGGTTATGCCATGACAGGCTGGCGTATTGGTTGGATTGCTGGTCCAAAATGGATAGCTTCAGCTTGCAATACTTTGCAAGGTCAATATACTTCAGGTCCAAATTCAGTAGCTCAAAAAGCTGCGGAAGCTGCTTATACCGGTGACCAATCATGTGTAGAAACCATGCGTTTGGCATTTGATCGTCGTATGAAATTAGTTGTTGATTTAGCTCGTCAAATCCCTGGCTTGAAAGTGAATGAGCCACAAGGTGCATTCTACATTTTCCCTGACTGTAGCGCCTACATTGGAAAATCATTCAACGGAAAAGTAATCAAGGATTCAGGTGAATTATCAATGTATCTATTGGAAGAAGGACACGTGGCTTGCGTAGGTGGTGGCTCATTTGGTGCGCCTGATTGCTTGCGTTTTTCTTATGCTACTTCCGACGAAAACTTGGTGAAAGCATTTGGATGGGTGAAAGAAGCATTCGCAAAATTGGTATAATTTACTAGTTAGTCATTTACTATTTAAAAATAAGGCGTTGAAATTTGAATTTCAACGCCTTATTTCTTTTATATATTAAACGAAATGAAAAATTGATTCCTTAAACATGACTAATCACGTCAAACTACGTTGTAGATGTATAATGTTTGTTTTGAACATCGTCTGAAAAAGAAACATTAAAACACGGAACACGAAACATTAAACACGGAACACGAAACCCTTGAAACCCCCATACACCAAAGCCAACATAAACATAAAAATCCAACCATCACCAACAGGAATAGGGCTTCCCATATCACCACCAGCACCAGGGTCAATAGAATTACCAATATAACCAGGATCTCCAGGATTACCTTCTCCACCTACTTTTTGCATACTATTTTCTGTCATCGACATTGAAGAATTTATTGCAGTTAGATTTGTGTTTAACGTCAAAAAACCGTGATTGGATTTTACGTTTTCATTTGAACCTTGAATTATTTTTATGGGTTTTTCATTATTTAATGCTGTCAATTGATTGATTGCTTCTGAAAGTCCTGAATAACTATTGCTATTTGTATTGTTCTCGTTTTTTTGAGATGAATAAATTTGTGATTTTGACTCTCCTAAATAATTACTTGTATTATAGCCAATATTTGATTTGTTGATTGTGTTTTTGCTTTCATTGTACATTTTAATAGTATATTCTGCTGTTATACTACTTTCATTCTCAGTTTTTTCGGATTCATTTATTGTTGGTGGCTTACTACAATAGCTACGAGAAGCACTTCGGGTATATGTAGGAATACGCACATAGTTTGATGTATATGAGTTTTGTCTTAATTCTACATTTGCTAAACTTTTCTCGTAAATAGATGCTATATCAGTATATCCATTTTGTTCATTTCCAAAATTTGTTATATTGAACATTACGTATGCAATTCCGAAACCTACAATAAACCAGCCAAGTAGGAAATTTATGTTTGACCCTTTCATTTTGCTGATTTATTTAAGATTACTTTTTCTGTTACTTCCATATTGTTTGTTTTAGCTTTCACCACATAGCAGCCATCCGGCAAATTTGTGGTCATAGTTGTAATTCCAAAAGGGGCAATAATACTCGTTTGAAGAATTCTAGCATTTATGTCATACAAAGTGAGATTTCCACTTGATGTGCCATAATTATGAACCATCACCATATTCTGAACTCCAAACACACGTAGTCCATTTCCTGCTGTTTTTGCATTTTCTGTTGTTCCGCCAGTGGCAGTCACAATCTTAAAACGTTTAATCGGTGTGGTTGTAGGAGTGGCTGTAAAGCTATACTCCGTACCAGTGGCACTAATATCTGTTGTTTTATTTTCTAGTAAATCAACCAAATACAAGGTCGAATAAACACTTGTCGTGTTTTGATGCGTAAATGTTAAAGTGTAATTGCTGTCTTCTCCCGCCTGAAATGCCAAGTCGCTATTGTTGATGTTGTCAACAGTATTTACCTGATAATTACCATCTGCTTCCATGGCATAAAGTTGCGGCGTAAGTGCCGATCCGAGTATTTTTCGTCCGTCCCATCCATTGTCAAAACCCTTTGTGCAGGCCGGATTGGTGAATATCCACATTCGGTCGGCAAATCGAGCTCCTTTTACATCAATAATAGTAGAAACCGACGTGTCAGCTTTCTTTGCACGTTGGGTGGTAGTATTTGCTTGAATAACATTGTTGTATGTTATGCCAAAGCTGTGAGTGCCACTTGTGTTAGTGTCTTTAATCAAGAAACCGCCCATCGATGGTATTTGTCCTGGAATACCGCTTGTTCCTGCATATCCTTTTGGACAAACCACATATTGACCCGCATTGGCATCTGGTGATATATTATTTATCCTTGCTGCCCATTCAGCCGTACTACCTGTATTGAATAAATAAACCGAGTTTTCAGTTTGTGCTCCAAAACTTAGTTGGTTAATATTTATGGCTGCAGTATAAGGATTTCCAAAAATGTATTGACCTACAATTGTTGCACCATCTTTAGCATCCAAAGTGGCTGAATAATCAGCATTTTCCAACACGCCAGCAAACGTAATAGTTTTAGTTGCTATTTGTGCTATTTCATATCCTTTGAATGATGACATTATCGAGTCGTTTTTAAGCAATGACCATGCAGCACCTGCATGATTCCAACGCCGTACATACGAACCATCCAATGTGCCAAAAGGAGTCATACTGCGAACAGGAATTCCAAAATACTGCCAATGATAGTTAGCAGGATTGGTGGTACTTGTTGCGCCACTCACGTAGGTTGCTTTGTCGAACATTTCTACAGTAGCCGAAACTGGATTGTCTACCGTATTGTAGTAAATGAGTGATCCGTTTACAGCACCGCTACTAGCCTGAATATAAATACGACCTGCATTTCCATCAGTAGTAATGGAGTTGGTAACTGTCAAAGACCTTGTGGTTGGGATAGTTATTTTCTTTATACTCTGGTTGATTACATTGGCAACTGTATAATTACCATCCAATACACAATCATTATTGGGCGATTCTGCAAAGACAAGATTATCAGTGGAAATTGGTGCAGTACCTTTCGACCAGTTAGTGCCTAAGCTATAAACTGAGCTTGTTGTTCCTGTCCATAAGTTGATATCGCGCTCCCAAGCTCCCATGGTTGGAGCAGTTCCAGAACGACTTGCACTATTATAATCAGTTGTAGTTGAAACTGCTGTTCCAGTTAATCCACCCAAAGTTTTATAACCTGTAGCAGTAGTACTTCCTGCGCTAACTAGCAATGGTGTTGTGTTGAAACTATTTATATCCTGTGCAGTAGCCGCTTTCCAAAGTGCCAAAGTTGATTTATCTGTTCCACCCATATTTCCCAACACAGCACCAGTTCCCGAAACATAATAATCGTTGTAGTTGCTCGTTAAATTGGTATTGGCAGTTAATGAAACGGCATAATGTAAACCTGAACCACTAGTGTTAGAACGGGTATTGCTGAAAATATTATTTCTGAAATTACGAGTATTTGTAGCCGCTGCACTATACAAACAATAGGTATTGTTAGAACTTGAACCTACAGTTCCACCAATATTAATGGTGTTGAAATATAAGATGGAGTTTTGAGAAGCAAGTCCTGTATCATAAAATCCATATTGAGTAATGTTGGAAGTTCCGCCCAAATTGATGATATTATTAGAATAGGTGGCAGCGCCAGTTTCTACCCTGATACCATAAATAGAACCCGTTGAACTATTTGGGATACTTAAACTGTGAATGAAGTTGGCATTGGTCACATTTGCACCTGTTCCTGCATTATAATTTAAAGCTACAATTTTCGCATCGGCCACAGATGCCCCAGTAGCAGATAATCCGTAAATCGTATTGTTGGAGCATATATTTGCCCCAGAACCACCAGAAAAATAAATGCCCGATACATAACCGGCATAAGAGGGATATGTATTTGATAAATTATAAATGGTATTGTTGGTAACTGTTGATAAAGTGCTTAATAGAACAACAATACCTGATACGGAAGCATTAGTAGTAGTATTGGCATTTGCAATGGTCAAATCGTGTATGGAATTATTTGAAATTGTCAACACTCCTAAGTCGGTGCTATAAATTCCATTCACTACTCCCAAAGTAGAAATAGTGCTATTTGTTGTAGCATTAGTCATGTTGGCAATGGTGTCATTATTGATAGTAACTCCTGTACTTGCAATACTATCATTCCAAATACCTATAACTGGCTGTGCAGCTGAAGTGGAAGTTGAAGTAGCATAAATACTATTCAGTGTAGAGTTGCTTCCTATTTTATTATGGCTGATGGAGCCACTAGCATTGATATTATTTCTATGTATACCTACAAAAGATGTTGATCTTACAACGTCCGTATTCGCCACAGTTATTGAACCTATAGTATTGTAATCACAAGTGATATAACCACTTCCCGCAAGATTAATTCCACTTACACCTCCCATTGAAGTTGTATTGGTTAGCGTTATACTTCCTGTTCCAGTAGTAGCTCCAATGGTATTTGGATGACCTGATGAACCTACAGTAATAGCTCCAGTCATTGCGTTTATACCAACCCAACCTGCTGCCGTTGCATTACTCCATGCAAAACCTTTGAGTGTATTATCCTCAATTACAGTGGGTGTTCCAGTTCCAACATTTAAAAAAACTCCAAAAAAATTATTGTTAAAAGCGTTTGTTTTTGTCCAAGTCCCACTGCATAAAGGTGCATTACCACCGATATAATTTCCAGTAACTGTAAATGAGGACAAATTATTATAAATATTAATTGCAGCATAATCTACACTGGCAGAAGGTGCAAAACTCGTAGTTTCATAAAAACTATTCCCAGTAATGGTACTTGTGTTAGTACCTGTTAATAGATTTATTCCAGAAGAAGCAGTTGTACGGTTAAAGAAATCGTAAATGTTGTTATTGCTAATATTGACTGTTATTGCAGAACCTCCTGAGTAAATAGCATTTAGCGGACGGTTAGCATCTGAAGCTGAGGTAATATTGTTATTGCTAATATTTGTACTTGTTGCTGAAGTATAAATAAAGATGACTCCAGAATAAGCATCTAATGTCGAACCTTTGATGGTACAGTATTTTATTGTATTATTATTTGCAGCATTTGCAAAACCAACAATTCCAATAGTTGAAGTCCCATTTCCAGGAGAAGTTGAAGTACTTGTGTTTGTAATCGTCAAATCAACACTAGTTCCAGTACCATTAACCCGTCCATCAATGGTTACATTATCAGCCCCGTATAAGTTTATTAGTGGTGCAGCTACACTTCCACTAATTGTGAGACCAGTTACAGTAGGATACATATTTATTGAAGTCCAATTGCTTGAATTATTTAAAGGGATTGTACCAGTTTCGGAGGTACTGCTAGAATTGACATAAATATTTACAGCACCAGTTCCTGCACTTGTTGCATCCAATGCAGCAAATGCACCAGTTGCACCCGTTAGAGTGGAAAAACTTAAACCGTTTGCAAATGTCCCACCAGTACTTTTAACAATAAAATTGCCAAACCATGAATAGTTTAAGCCTGAATTATTGTTGAGATTCAAGGTACTCATATCATGCACTCCTTGACCATATGTAGTTACATCTGAATTTATTTCAGATAAAGTTTTATTACTGCTATAAACATAGAAACTTATAGCTGCGGCTTGCCAAGGTATATTAACCGACCAACTTGTACCCGAACCTGTAGCTTGTGCTAAAGTTGAAGTTGCATAACTATCAGTAGAATAGCGCACATAAATATATTCAGAAGCATTTGGAGTTCCTAAGGTTGTAATTGTAATGTTTTCTGACCCTGCACTTCCAACGGCTTGTGAAACTGCACTAATTGTAACAGGATTAAAGGAAGTTTCCAATAGTTGCATCACATTGTCAGCCGAAGAATTATTGCTAACATTAAACGTATAATAATTTCCATTGGTTATTGCAGGTAATAATCCGCTTGCCCCCCCAGAACTAGTATTATATTTTGCCCCATTTGCAAAAGATGTTGGTGTAAATATATTGGTAGACTGAGTATTTCCACCAGTCCATGGTCTCCAGTTAGTTGTGTAATCAGTACTTGCAGCTGTACCTCTTGCAAATTCCCAATTGCGAGTACCAGTAGAAGCATTACTACTTGCCTGTAGTCGAACTTGTTTAAATCCACCTACTGTATTAAGGTCATACTTTACATAAGAGCCGTTTACTATATGTGTTCCAAGAACAGTCGGCTGTGCATTCGCCAAACCACTAAAAACCACTAAAACAAAAGCTAGAAATATGGATCGAAGGAGGGAAGTACACATAAAGACGAGATTTTTTTATAAAACGGCACTATATTGAGCATACATTAAACGAATATCCTATTTGCTTGAAATCACTAAATTAAGTATCAGAAGAACCTAGGATTTTGTTAGTTTTTTGCATTTGAAAACAGTAAACAGGAGAAAATAATTAAAGCTTCACTTTTCCAGTATTTTTCACCAAGTCGTTTTTTACAAAGCAATTACCACACTTCTTGAATCCAAACACTTCGCTTTTTGTAGCAAGAAGTCTTGTGTTTGTAGTGGTTACAAAAAGCAAAGATACAGAAATAATTGAAAAAATGAACAGTTAATATACGATTGAGGTTCAAGCAAATACTTGGGTTTGGTTAATTCTGTTTTTGGGTTTTATAATTGTAATATAATCAGCATTTTATGATTCGCTTTATTTGTTTTGTATAATGAGATTTTCAAACTTGTCAATTAATTTTAATGTCTTTTGTGACTTTACTATTTGGATTACCAAACTATTTGAAAATACGTCATTCTGTTTTGTATAATCTTCAATATCTTAGATGAAAAAAATCAATAAGTTATTTATATAAGATGTACATCTATTGAAAATAAAGATGTACATTTGTTGTCATAATAGATGTACATCTATATTGGTAGAAGATGTACATCTTTTTGAATAATAATCAATATGTTTTTCTAAAATATTAAAGACTTTATAAAAGTTCGTGGGGGAACTCACATTATGATTTTAAATAGATTTCGTTGGTTTAATGA
>JBAXAD010000133.1:0-10021 GCA_037142715.1 Paludibacter sp.
TTGTTACATCATACATGAAATAAGGATATTTCGTAAGGTTTGGAATGAAAACATAGCTTATTGTGTTAATAACTGGAGAATCATCATTTATTTAAACATCTACGGTGTTACAACCAAAAAGACATTCAATTAGGTGCTGCTGGTCGGTGGTCATATACATCGCTTCGTCCAATATCAAACCGAATGGTATTGGGTTTTAAATTATCACGATAAATTATTGTTCCGAGCAAACCATTGCCCACGTAAGCACCTTCGTAGTAATTTTCGGGCAAACGTTGATAAACAATGTCGTGCATTGATAGAAAGTCTGACCAATTGATACGGTTGATAGGCGTTTGTCCGTTTAATGAAATTATGCTGAACAGCATCAGCATTGAAATGAGTGATTTTTTAAACATCGTGGTTATAGTATCAAATTAAATGAATATCTGCTTGAACACCTTATAAAGTTGTTTATTGATAAATTCAAAATTCAGGTTACAAATATAGTTTGATTGTGTCATTATCCTATAAAATAATTGTATCTAATGACAGAAAAGTTGTTACAATCACCATTATTCATTCATTTCAATTGGATTAGCTAAACAAAACTATTTTAAGTACAAGATATTTATATTACACGCTTAAAAAAACACTTTTAAATAGCTGCAAAACAGTTGATAATTCTAATACAACACTAGAGTAACTCCGACGATACTCTCAAGTATATATGGTAATAACATGGTGATAATATAGTAATACCATGGTGATAACATGTAATTATTTAATATCGTATTATCAACGTGGTATTCTCATTTAATTCTCGTAGCATTGACTTTTGTAAGTCGGTGTTGCATGGGAGTTGCGTGGGTGCTGCATAAGTATATAAAGCATGGTTTTGCGTTCTTAGTTTGATTATTGTATCATAGTCGGGGCACAATTTGGTATCGACAACTGACAATAATGTAATAAAAAATGCCCTCTACCGTCATGGCATAGAGCATTTTTACATTAACCAAAAACTTTTGATTTATAATTTGAAACTTTTCTCTGAAACTCTAAACAATTACAAAACGTCTATTGGCAATAGATATATAAACTGATATTGTTTTTGAATTAGAGTTGCCAACCATTTATACAAATTGAACTTGAGCAAATCAATCTCATTTCGTTGTATTATTTCTCCACCCTGAACCAGTCGAAATCGGCATAGCCAGTTTCGTAAGTTTTGCCTTTTCGCAGGGCAAAGATTCCCACCTTTGCTCCTATCCATTTTCCTTTTTTGGTGGCAAATGATTCGCCTATCTGTTTGAAGGTTTTACCATCGGCGCTGTAACTGAAAGTGCATTTGGCATTTCCCCATGCACTATTTTCGGCAGTACCAAAAGGTTTAGAATCGGGGAACTCAGGTAATACATTTTCTACCTTCACTTTAAAATAAACTGTGTTGGTGGTTGTTTTTTCTTCTGCACTTCGGGTTTCGGGTTTTCCACCTTCGGCATTTTTGCAAACAGATTGATAAACAACCAGTCCGTTGGCCGTTTTTTTGAGCGACAAATAGCTGTAATCGATGCCCATAATTATCAATCCCGCTTCTTCGTTTTCGGTGCGGGCGGTGAAGGTGAACTTGGTAACAGCTGTAAAATTTGGTGCGGGAAATTTCTGGGTCAATAAATTGGGAACTGACCACAAGTTGAGAATGCCATCGCGCACTGGCACATTAAATAACCGAAGAAACCCCTACGCCGAGCCGGCAGGAAATACCCAATTGCTTTTGGGATTTGCCGCCCACTGCCATTGCAACCCGAGTTGATTATCATTAAATTCATCAGATTCCTGTGGTGTTTGCATCGGGAATGTCTTGCCTACATTCGGTTTTTTGTAGCTCTGCACTGGCTCGCCAATGCTGTTTCCATCTTTGTCTGTGCCAATCACTGGCCAGTCGTTCACCCATCTCATTGGTTCCAAATGCACAATGCGACCGTACGCATCTTTGTCCTGAAAATGAATGAACCAACTTTCGCCTGTTTGGGTATCCACCCAAGCACCTTGATGAGGGCCGTTGGTGTTGGATTTTCCTTGTTCAAGAACAACTTTTTCCTCGTATGGGCCATAGATATTTTTGCTGCGCAATGCGAGTTGCCAACCGGTGCCTACGCCTCCGGCAGGAGCCAGAATGTAATAATAGCCGTTTCGCTTGTACATTTTTGGGCCTTCCACGGTGGGGTGTTTGTCATGTCCATCAAAAACCATTACGCCATTGTCCAACAGTTTTGTGCCATCCTCGCTCATTCTGTTGAGAATCAATGTGCTTTTTATACCCGAGCGACTTCCAGCCATCCCATTAATCAGGTATGCATTTCCATCTTCGTCCCAAAAAGGGCAAGGGTCTATCCAGCCCAATGATTTTTTGACGAGCAGTGGTTCATTCCACGGGCCGGCAGGATTGGTGGCTTTTACCATCCAAATTCCATGGTCTGGGTCGGGATAATATATGTAGAATTCGCCTTTGTGGTAGCGCATTGCTGGTGCCCAAACTCCACCACCATGCACCACAGAATCGTATCGTGCATAAGGCGGTTGTTGCAGAAAAACGTTGCCAATGATCGTCCAGTTCACCAAATCTTTGGAATGCAGAATGGGCAAACCCGGCACCTGATTGAAACTGGAAGCGGTCATGTAAAAATCATCGCCCACACGGATAGCGTCAGGGTCGGAGTAATCAGCATGAAGAATGGGATTTTTGTAGGTGCCATCGCCATTATCAGCCACCCAAACTTTGGAGATATAGTTGGTGGGTTGATTTTCTATGGTTTGAGAAATAAGAAAACCGTTGGCAATAAAGGTACTGACTAATAGTAATATGAACTTTTTCATGTAATGGATATTTATTTTGATTTTCAGCCACCAAAAATAGTATATTCAAACGACAAAAGCAAATTAACGATTCTCATTAATTTGCTTTTGTCATTGGTTTTTATTGAAACCTAAAGTCTACTATAAAGTATCAGTGCTGCCTTTCACCAATATCACAAATTCATGAACCACTTTTGATGTACCATTGGTGCCAACATTGCAACCTACAAAAGATGCTTTGTACACCCCTTTTTCTTTGTAAATATATTGGTAGTATTTCATTGAACTTTGCTCTACCTTTTTTATTATTGTGGAAACATCGGGAGTTACTGAACATGGATTAATTGGTCTGCTAACAAGCCAAGCTTCCGAAGGACCAGTTCCAGCAGTTACTCTATTGGCTAAAAATCCAGGAACTGTTACTGAAACAGGATAAGCTGTTGCAAGTTTCACACTGTCAAAATTAACAGGAACAACTCCATTATTTATGGCTGGATTGGCTATATATTTGGTTTCACCAATTTCGCCCATATTCCAATTGTAGGCCGAAATATTGAGAACCTTAGACGATTGACCAGGTGCAATGGTTGAGTCTGGTGCATATTGTCCACAAGCTGCAGTAGAAAGTGAATTTGTAACTACTGGATAGCTGATGGTTTTATTATTCAGCACGGTTATTCCATTTTTCACATAACCATAATTACGGACTTCAGTATTAGTTACCGTAAACCCAAGTGCGGTAATGGAGAGCATATTTTTAGTTGCATCTGCACTTTTTGCCACCATGGCAATATTCAAATCACCTACAAACAGGTTTAATGGAGTTGAAGTAGATGTTAAACGAATACTATCTTTAACCGATGTTGCAACCAAAGAGCCCGACCGCAGTTTCATCAATTCAGTTTTTGGAGCAGCATTAAATTCTGCTGACGATGACTTACCTAACCCTGAGATTGACACGAATGAATAATCCCTTGCTGTTGCTACATCAAAACTATTGACAGTGGTATTGACCCAAATTTTTGATTCAAATTTAGTACTATCACCATTCTGATAATTTCCTCGGGTGCCAAAACGGTATTCTAGTCCCGATTCGCCAGAGTAAAACAATATCTCATCGGGGCAACCGTCAGGGAAATTGAATGTTACTTTTTCATTCACATTTACTACGAAAGTATCAGTAAGTACTTTCACATAGTCAGCCACTTCCACCTTAAAATTATCGGGAGCAATAACCAAAGCACGTTCATCATTGCAACTGCCCAGTACCAAAATAGTAATGGACAAAAGGAATATATTTATTTTATTTTTCATTTTGATTTAATTTTAAAACTATAAACTTCTTACTACAAACTACTTACTATTTACCATCCTTGATTTTGATAGAAAGTATTGGATGCTCTTCCTATCTCAGCATTTGGAATTGGCATTAAGGAGTATTTCACATAATTGTTCATTAAGGCCTTTATGGCATAAATCGGTTTTGGTTCATTGTTTCCTGATGCATTTATTCCAGCATCATTTTTATAGGCAGGACTTGCTGCACCATCGGAACCATAGACTTTTGTATCTTCCACAACTTTATCATATACCGCTTTATATTTATCATATCCCCAACGCATTAAATCCATTCTGCGCAATCCTTCAAAGCACAATTCGCGTGAGCGTTCGTCCTGAATATAAGCCAAATCGTAAGAACTGATATTGGCTAATTTTCCAAAAGCACGATACCTAATTTTATTGAGATAACCAAGACCATCGGAAACTGATGCACCTTGTGTTCCTTTTTTAAGCAATGCCGCTTCGGCAGTCATTAAAAAAACATCTGCATATCGCAAAATCGGGAAGTTACAAGATCCATTGTATTGTTCGCGGGGCGAAGTGTAATTAATTTCATATTCACGTCGCCATTTGCCAATTCCTCTCGAATATACATTCATATAACCCGAAGCCGATGCCCCAAGCATTTTTACAGATGTGATGGTGCCGCCAGAAACAACAACCGTAAATTTAGTACCCGAACCTGTTGAAACTGCTGGTGTTTCCCATTTATTACTGTATCCCTCCACTTTAAGATCGGTGTATGTTGCATCTTTATAACCTGCTCCCCCATTTTCTATCACAGTTTCGTCCGCCAGTTTTTCGCCTTTCACAATAAATCTAAGTTTTGCTGGAGTAGTGGGAGTACCAATAGTAGCAGGCATAGTAATTAACAAATAATTGTAGCGCTGGTTATTCGTATTTTTGTATGCATAAGTAGCTATATTCCAGTCACGGCGCAAGTCGCCCGTTTCATATTTATTCCATAGTGTGGCTTGTGGGCGGAACTGTGGACTGCTATTTCCAATTCTACTTGTACCATAAGAAGGGTCGGCACAATCTACGCCAATATAAGAACCCAGCCAGTTTACGTACGCTCCATTCCACGAAGCATAGGGTCCAGCAAGATTTGATTTCATAAAGAAAGAGCAATCCCACATGGCCTCTCTATTGTTACTAATACTTACATTATTCTGCATATTGTTGATAAAAACTTGCGCGTATCCAGGCAATTGTTCAGGAATTCCATAGCCACCAACAATCGAAAATGCGCCTGTATTGAGGTCGTGTGCATTACTTTCAATCAGCTGTTTTCCCCACACTGCCACCGAGTCGTACATCGAGATGTCTTTTATGTCGGGATGTGACGCCATGTATAATCCCACACGCAACGACAATCCTTCGGCCACAGATTTGGTAATGTAAGTGGTGGTATTTCTGGTTTTTATTTCTTCCAGCATAGGTACAGCCGCCCGAAGATCTTTTACCGCAAAAGCACATACATTTTTAATGGGGTCGCGTGGCAAATCGAGATTTGTCATCAAATGCACCGGAATATCACGAATGGGCACTGGTCCAAAATGCACGGCTAGCATAAAATGCGCAAAAGCACGCAGTGACATGGCTTGGCCCACCATATCGGCTTTAGTGGTTTCATTCATCTGAACCGTTTTAGCCATATCGATAACGATATTGCAGGATTCTATGATTTCATAAAATGCTCTCCAACTTTCTTGTATAATGGTAGTTGTGGTACTATTACAGTTATGTAGCCCAGTTGTATTCACATCCGAATTATTGGTAGTTTTGTAAAACGATTCATCTGTATCACATCCATTGATAGCACCCCAAAGTCCATAACCATAAGTACTTCTGTCGGTAGTGAGCGTACTATAAGCTGTAGTGAGCAAACCATTCATCAACGCCTCGGAAGGTACTTGAAGACTGGGTTTTGAACTTGTTAGGGCAAGGTCATCATTGCAACCTGTAACACTTAGAAGTAGTGCGGTAATGATGAATTGAAAAATATATTTGGTTTTCATAATAGTTTAATTTTTAGAAGGTTATATTTATTCCACCAGTTAATATCAAAGAACGTGGATAGGCAGCATTGTCTACTCCACCAGTCATGGAAGAATAGGAAGTGGTATTGGTAATTTCGGTATAACCAGTACCTCTTTTCTGATTTACCCCGCCATAATTTGAGACTTCAGGGTCTTGACCAGAATAGTTTGTCCACAAAGCAATATTTTGAGCAGAAAAAACAAACATAAGATTTGCAATTTTCATTTTTGAAACTACCGCTTTTGGAACTGTATAGCTAATCGACAATGTTTTGAAACGAATGTAAGAGCCATCTTCTACAAACTTATCTGTAATACGTGGGTATGCAACGCTTACATCTCCACCACCGATAGATTCCAAAATGCGAGGAATGTCGGTATTGGTATTTTCGGGTGTCCAGCGATTAGCAAAAGAAGCATACATATTTCCACGATTCCAATACTTGCCCGATTCTCCAAACTTCAGTGCGTTGTAATTCAACACCTTGTTGCCATAACTATATTGAAAAAAGGCTTGTACATTAAATCCTTTCCAAGAAAGACTTGTGGTTAATCCGCCCGAAAGAATCGGAAGTGGTGAGCCCAAAGTAGTGCGGTCGTTATCGTCTATAACACCATCGCCATTCAAATCCTTGTATTTTCGGTCACCAGGTTGCACTGGGCTATTGGCAACTTTAAGCGTTTTAAAATTAACCACATCAGGTTTTAGCGTATAAGTGCCGTTTGGATTGGCATAAAAATCATCATACTGATACAATCCATCGCTCATAAAACCGTAGAATTGAGAAATGCTGCTTCCCTTTTTTGCCAACCACAATGGACTAATATTATCAACTCCACTATTTTCAGGCCCATTTTGAATCAGTACATCATTTCCTTGGGCTATTTCCAGTATTTTATTGGTATTGTAGCTTGAATTGATATTAACGTTCCATATTAGATTTTTTGTTTTAACCAATGTTGCTCCCAATGAAAGTTCAATTCCCTGATTCAACACATCACCAACATTTTCGTAGCGGGTATTAGAACCATTAAAATACCCTGCGTAATAAGGGAGATTTTTTGCCATCAAAAAGTCGGAAGTAATTCTGTGGTAATAATCGGCAGTAATGGTAAATCTATCATCATACAGCGACCAATCAGTACCAATATTATATTCAGTGGTCTTTTCCCATGTTAAATTTGTATTAATATAAAAATACTGTGTCAATCCATTTGCAAGTGAAGTACCATCGAAATTATAAACCCTTTTCTTTTCCACCTGTCCGAGTTCCAACAAATAAGAGAAGTCATTTACACCACGATTATTCCCAACCGTACCGGTACTGATGCGGACTTTGGCATCTGTGACCACATTTTTCAGCCCTTTCATAAATGGCTCTTGTATAAGTCTCCATGCAAAAGCGCCCGAAGGAAAGTAACCCCATTGGTTCGATTTGATAAACTTGGAGGAACCATCGGCACGGAAATTTACCGTGAACAAATATCGATCCATCAACGTGTAATTTATTCTACCCAAATAAGATAGCAATTGATTAGCCGATCCATTGTAACCAGTTTGTGTGCCTGATGAAGAGTAGAAAGCTTGCGCCGATGATAAATTGTACAAGCCAAGGTATTCAAGTTCCGGTGTCATATTGATAGCCCTAAGCGTCTGTGTTTTAAAATCAGCATATTGATAAGTAAGCCCCATCAACACATCCAAGGAATGGTTATTGTTAAATTTCTTGCGGTAATTTAGCAAATTTTCATTCAAGTAATTACTTACATCCTGATTATCAATCAAACCATTCACTCCATTGACGTTAAGTGCTCTTGTGGTAGTAACCAATGTATCGCTTACAGTTCTAATTTGTTGTAAAAGTCCTTGAATGGTTTTTGAATTATAAAACTGCTCACGGTTGGTGTTGGTAAAAGTACCACCTACAGAACTTGTAAAAACAAAATCTTTGAGAAATCGCCATTCGAGCTTTGCATTTACTTGTGTGGTAGCTTGTTTTCTGTAGTCTTGTTCATTTTCGGCTTGTTGCAACGGACTCACTAATATCGATGGATCTAGTCCATATTGAAGGTCACCACCTGCAGTCATGTCTTTGTCCAATTCTGCTGCCAGCAAATCCAAACCACCAATACCGGAAGTTGGTCGGTACTGACGCATGTTTCTCATTACAGAATTCGTTTTTGTTGTGATGTTGTTATGAGTTGCCCTAAACTGTAATTTTACAGCTTTGCTCAATCTTTGTTCTAAACTGGCCTGCGCATTGTAACGTTTCATTCCTGTATTAAGAATAGTTCCATTCTGATCAACATATCCAAAATTTAGATTGTATTTAGTTTCTGCAGTACCTCCATTAATTGACAATGAATGTGTTTGCATGGGCGCATTGCTCATTAATAAATCTGGCCAATTATAACCAGCTTCATCTTTATAGGATTCGAGTGATCGTTTAGTAGTACCTTTTTCAAGATACATACTTTTAAAAGTAGAATAAATTGATGTACTTGACAAGCCTTCTTTTGTTGCAATTTCTTGTTGCATTTTCACGTATTCATACGGCCCCATCATCTGCGGCATGGTAGGTTCCATGGTCATTGCAAAATTATAACTGTAGTCAACTTTGGGTTTTCCTACAACTCCCTGTTTTGTATTGACAATAATTACCCCATTTGCGCCACGTGATCCGTAAATGGCAATAGAGGATGCATCTTTCAAAATATCAATGCTTTCTATATTTTTGGGGTCGAGGGTAGCCAAATCGAAGTTTTCCATCGGGAAACCGTCAATGACATACAATGGTGAGGCGTCCTGCGATAAAGAACCACCACGGATGGTAACTTGTGCCTGTGCTCCTGGGGCAGCATCGGCGGCAATAATGTTTACACCGGCAATACGTCCAGCCAATGCCTGATCGATGGTGGCAACTGGTGCGGCGTTAATTTCGTCCATGTTCACTTTACTGACAGCACCCGTAAGGTCTTTACGCTTTACTGTACCGTATCCTACAACAACGGCTTCGTTGAGCTGTGTAGCCACCTCGGGCAGAACAATATTTAAAACAGGCTGGCTGGTAATTTTAACTTCAGTGGTCTGATAACCAATATACCTAATAACCAATATTTTGTTACTGGTCGATTGAATGGTGAACCGACCATTGATGTCGGTAAGTGTTCCTTCCTTAGTACCTTTAACTGTTACAGAAGCACCAATAATCGGCTCCTTTTGTTCGTCGGTAACAGTACCGTAAACTGCTTTCTTTTGGGCAATAAGTGTAGAACCGATGGAAAACAGCATCAGTAATAGTACCCACTTTTGTTTTTTCATGAACATGTACATATTATTTATTTAAGGTTATATCATCAATCAAACTCTTTCGCATTGAATCTGATAAAATCATGTCGCAAAGTTATTGTTTTTTGAGAGAATGAAAACAATAAAATAGTATCAAAAAACAGTAATATTGTTACATTAATATTTATCACTCATTCACTGCGTACTCTAAATCAGGACTTTGTGCCAATTGCATACATTTTAGTTTTACCGGACAATAAAAAACTTCTGTTTTACAATTTCTGCCATTTTTATTTTTGGTTCGGTTGCACGTCCCCATTGCCAAGCAGCAACCGTTACTTCAATTGGTAATTTTGATTTTGGTGGAATCTTTGTAAAGATAAGTTTTCCGTTTTCAATTATTGCCGGCCCCGCTACCACATAAAAATAGACCGGCAACCCTGCATCGGAAGTCGCCACAAGTGGAACGGATTTTGTTCCAGCTGCTATATCTGGTATTTTCTCAAAGCTAATC
>JBAXAD010000134.1:0-10006 GCA_037142715.1 Paludibacter sp.
TTGGAGTTTTATTCTCTAATCATTTGAAATAAATTCCCAACACCCAATTTAACGATTGAGGACGGCTTAGGCAATGAGGTTTCTTCTTGACGGAAATTTACTACATAATCGACGGCAGATTTAATTTCGTCGGATATTTGACTGAAGTTCGATGGCGTTGAAGCTCCACTCACATTAGCTGAAGTAGAAACGATGGGTTTACGAAACTGCTCACAAAGTCTTTTTGAAAATGCCTCTTTTGTTACACGAATTCCAATGGTCTTATCTTCACCTATCAAATTCATGGCTAAATTCTTCGCATTTGGATAAATTATCGTCAATGGTTTCTCGGCAAAATCAATTAAATCCCAAGCCATTTCGGGTACTTCCTCCATGTAACCCTGTATTTTGGCGGCATTGTCTATCAACACCAACATGGCTTTCTTATCTTCTCGTTTTTTAATTTCAAAAATACGCTTCACAGCATTTTCGTTGGTAGCATCGCAACCCAATCCCCATACCGTGTCAGTAGGATAGAGAATTACGCCACCAGACCGTAAAATTTCAATGGCTTTTTTTATTTCTTCTTGCATGTTTATTTTTAATGGTCAACGTATTTATACTTTTTTGGAATTCGCCAATAATAGTTAACGCTACATGTCTTGTTTTATTACATTTTGAAGAAATTATTCTTTAGTTCGGTTTTCAAAAAAATATCCGAATTGAAGACTCTACCTATTTTTGTTACTTCAAAACTTTTCTATACCTTTACAACTCCTATAAATCAATTAAAATTGCACTTTGAATTGATTTATAAAGGTATGACAAAAACAGGATTTTTATGTCATCAAACATCTTAATTATTGAGAAATTAACAGGAAAAATTTCTCAATAATTGAATGATCTACAAAAAAAGAAAACTGTCAACTACAATTTTCTTCTGCTTTGAAAAAAAACAAAACACAATGATAAATAAATGGATTTTAAGAACACTTACTACACAAGAAATTGAAACACAGACAAAGATAGCAGAAGAGTTGAGTATAAGCCCGATACTAGCACAATTGCTAGTTCAGCGAGAAATATCGACTTTTGAAGATGCTCGCAGTTTCTTTCGACCCGATTTGGCCGATTTGCATGATCCATTTTTGATGGCCGACATGGACAAAGCCGTAAACAGGCTGACTATGGCAATGCAAAATAATGAGAAAATAATGATCTATGGCGATTATGACGTAGATGGAACCACCTCTGTATCTTTAGTTTATAAATTTCTGAAACAGTTTTACGGCAACCTGGAGTTTTATATTCCTGATCGATATGCCGAAGGATATGGCATTTCTATTCAGGGAATTGACTATGCTGCTTCCAATGATTTCAAGCTCATCATTGCGCTCGATTGTGGTATAAAAGCCATGGCAAAAGTAAAATATGCGTCCGAAAAAGGGGTAGATTTTATTATATGCGACCATCATACACCCGACGATGTTTTGCCTGCTGCGGTTGCTGTTTTAGACCCTAAGCGAGATGATTGCAAGTATCCATATAAACATCTGTCCGGCTGTGGTGTAGGTTTCAAATTGATGCAAGCGTTTGCCATTACCAATAATATTGATTTCTCGAAACTTACCCCATTGCTCGATTTGCTTGCGCTGAGTATTGCTTCCGACATAGTTCCAATTACCGGCGAAAACCGCGTTTTAGCCTATTATGGGCTGAAACAAATCAACTCCAATCCGAGCGTTGGGCTAAAAGGAATTATGGACGTATGTGGTTTGGGTGATAAAGAAATTACCATCAGCGATATCGTTTTCAAAATAGGACCACGAATCAATGCTTCTGGCCGCATGAAATTGGCTTCGGAGGTGGTTGAACTTTTGGTATCTGGCGACCATACATTTGCAAAGGAAAAAAGTGGCACGATTAACGATTACAACAACGACCGCAAAGACTTAGACAAGTTCATTACTGAAGAGGCTATTGCTTTGATTGGAAGCGACATTCGCTACAAAACTCGTAGATCAATTGTGGTACACAAAGCCGATTGGCACAAAGGTGTGATTGGAATTGTGGCTTCGCGCTTGACCGAGGAATTCTACAAGCCAAGTATTGTACTTGCAAATTCTAACGGTTTGGCTTCTGGATCGGCTCGTTCTGTACAGGGTTTCGACATTTACAAGGCCATTGATTCTTGTCGAGATTTGCTTGAAACATTTGGGGGTCACATGTACGCGGCGGGCCTGTCGATGAAGGAGGAAAACATTCCGGCTTTTACAGAACGTTTCGAAAAATTTGTGTCCGAAAATATATTGGAGGAACAAACTTATCCTCAAATAGACATTGATGCTGTGTTGCAATTCAAGGACATTACGCCTAAGTTTTTCAGGGTATTGAAGCAATTTGCACCGTTTGGACCTGGTAATATGAAACCTTATTTTGCTTCTAATAAAGTGTTGGATTTTGGCACAAGTCGCTTGGTAGGGAAAGAGCAGGAGCATTTGAAACTCGAATTAATTGACACTAGTTCCGAAAACGTGATGAACGGAATAGCATTCAGAATGCATGAATTTAACGACCACCTAAAAGCACTAAATCCACTGGATATTTGCTATTCATTGGAAGAAAACAACTTTAATGGAAATACCTCTATTCAATTGATGATTAGGGATATAAAAAGGGTGGAGAAATAAAATAATTGGATTTATTAGGAATTTTTCATCTTGTATTTTTAATCCTAATAAACAGATTGACAATTAAAAATATAAAATAATTCTATTTTATGGAATCTTGTTTTGAAAATTGAAATAATGTTGTATTTTTGTACCCAATAATTGAAGAAATGAGAATTGTAACGATTGAAGCCATCAAAGTTTTTATTAAGAAACAGAACAGCTCAGATAAAGCACTTAGGGAATGGTATACAAAATCAAAAAAAAGTGATTGGACTTGCTTTGCAGATGTCAAGCAAACCTTTAATAGTGCTGATAGTGTGGGAAATAATCGTTTTGTTTTCAATATAAAAGGAAATGATTTTAGATTAGTTGCAATGATTATTTTTGCCTCAAAAAAAATTTATATTCGTTTTATTGGTACGCATAAGGAATACGATAAAATTGACTGTTCAAACATTTGATATTATGAAAAAAACAATAACTAAGCAACAACATCGTGCTTTTACAGAAAGAATTGAAGAACTTCTAAAGGTGGTAGGAAATGAAACCCCTATTGATAATAAGGAATATATTGAATTGGATTTCATTTCCGATTTAGTAGCCGATTATGAGGAAGAGTATTTCCCAATTCAAGCTCCTTCTTTAGTGGATGTTATCAAATTGAGAATGTACGAAATGAATCTGACTCAACTCAAGCTATCTGAACTTTTAGAAATTAGTCCTTCTAGAGTAAGCGAATATTTGTCAGGAAAAAGCGAACCTACTTTAAAGGTAGCACGGGAATTGAGCAAAAAACTGAATATTGAACCTAGTATAGTTTTGGGAGTGTAAAAACGTTTTGATTTGTCACTAAATAAAAAAACAACCGCCTGAAAAACTCAAAGTTTTTCAGGCGGTTTTGTATATTAATACCAACGAAAAGATTATTTATTCACTTTGTATTGGGCGTTCCCATTTTTGATAAAGTCCACAATTTGTTTGGCAGCAGCAATACCAGCGTTGATATTGGCTTCGGAAGTTTGTGCTCCCATTTTTTTAGGCGTTGTAAAATAACGTTCTGGGAATTTTTCTGCCATTTCTGCATCATTGCCTGGTACAATGTCCGTAACATATTTGAAGTCGGGACGAACAGCCATAAAGGTAACCATTTCTGCTTCATCTATAACCTCTTTGCGAGCCGTATTTACCAACACGGCTCCTTTTGGCATAAGACCAAGCAAAGCGGCATTAATTGATTTCTTAGTTTCTGGCGTTGCTGGAATATGAACAGAAACGATATCGCAGGTAGCGTACAATTCCTCTACAGATTTCATTGGTTTGATGGCATCATTTTTCATGATTGTTTCTGGACAATAAGCATCGTATGCATATAATTCCATTCCAAAACCTTTGGCAATGCGAGCCACATTGCGACCCACGTTACCATAAGCATGAATGCCGAGTTTTTTTCCCATCAATTCGGTGCCTGAAGTTCCGTTATAGAAATTACGAACCGCATAAATCAACATTCCAAAAACCAATTCAGCAACAGCATTGGCGTTTTGGCCTGGCGTATTCATTACGCAAACGCCTGCAGCTGTGGCAGCTTCCAAATCCACATTGTCGTATCCAGCACCAGCGCGAACCACGATTTTCAGTTGTTTGGCAGCAGCAATTACGTCAGCATCAATCAAATCGCTGCGAATAATAATTGCATCCACATCGGCAACTGCATCAAGCAATTGTTGTTTTTCGGTATATTTTTCGAGCAAAGCCAATTCGAAACCGGCAGCTTCTACTTCTTGGCGAATTCCGTCAACTGCAATTTTTGCAAACGGCTTGTCTGTAGCGATTAATACTTTCATGATTTTATAGTCTTAGGTCAAAGGTCAAAGGTCTAAGGTCATGACTTTTGACCTTAGACCTTTGACTTTAGACGGAGTTAATGTTGTTTTTCAAATTCAGACATGCAATCTACCAACGCTTGAACGCTTTCGATAGGCATTGCATTGTAAATAGAAGCGCGGTAGCCACCTACCGAACGATGGCCTTTGATGCCATCCATACCAGCTGCAGTAGCAAATTTCAAGAAATCGCCTTCCAATTCTTTGTATTCTGGTTTCATTACGAAACATACATTCATGCGTGAACGGTCTTCTTTAACGGCAGTTCCAACAAACATTTTGCTGTTGTCGATTGCGTTGTAAAGCAATTCGGCTTTGGCAATGTTGCGTTTTTCCATTTCCACCAAACCGCCGTTGGCTTTCAACCAGCGCAAAGTTTCCATGGCACTATAAATAGGCAATACCGGAGGCGTGTTGAACATTGAACCTTCGGCAATATGTGTTTTGTAGTTGAGCATGCTAGGAATATAGCGTGATACTTTGCCCAACAATTCGTCTTTTACAATCACAAAAGCAAGTCCGGCAGGTGCCAGGTTTTTCTGAGCACCACCATAGATAATACCATATTTAGATACATCCATTGGACGTGAGAAAATATCTGAAGACATATCGGCAACCAATGGCACCGGTGAATCGATATCAGTATGTAATTCAGTTCCGTAGATGGTATTATTGGTAGTAATGTGGAAATAATCGGCATCCGTTGGAATCACATAATCTTTAGGAATAAAAGTATAATTGGCATCTTTAGAAGAAGCGACCTCAATGGTTTCGCCAAAACCCTTGGCTTCTTTCATTGCTTTGCTGGCCCAAACTCCCGTATTTAAATAAGCTGCTTTCTTTTCGAAAAGGTTGAAAGGAATCATACAAAATTGCATGCTAGCACCACTTCCTAAAAATAAAACAGAATATCCTTCAGGGATATTCAACAATTCTTTAAAAAGTGCTGTTGCTTCAGCAATAACTGCTTCAAAATCTTTGGAACGATGACTGATTTCTAAAATTGACAAACCTGAACCATTGAAATCCAATACTGCCTGAGCTGTTTTTTCAATTACTTCGCGAGGTAAAATAGAAGGTCCCGCACTAAAATTATGCTTTTTCATACTCCTGTAAATTATATTTTTTTGTTAGTTTTATGCCTTTAAAAATAAAGCGCAAAAGTACAAAAAAAAATGCTTTTGACCTCTAAAAATATGTGTTTTTATAGGCAATAATCTCGAATAATTGATAATAATGCAAACTGCAATTACAAAAAAAACATTTTTATGCACAAACAAAAGTCGTTTGTGCATAAAAATGTCGAATTTATTTAGCTAAAATACTTAAGGTATTGATGTTATTTGAAAATAGCATTCAGAATATTCGCCAATTGAATGCCTCCGCGATACAACATTTCGTTTTGCTTTTCTGTAAAATAATAGAGGTAATGATAACTGTTGGTGTCGGTGTTGTCATAACCATAAATTTGGTTTCGAATGGCATATCCAGCCTCTATTGATTGCAACACACTATATTTTTTAAACTCCGACTTTCGAGGTTCAAATTTATCTTGTAAGTATTGACTAATTTCTGAATAAGACATTTTTTCACTTTCAATAATCTGACTATCCCACAACGAATGGAGGTTAATTGTTTTGCCAAACCACTTCACATCAACCTTGTTACCACCCAAATCTTGCAATCGGCCCAAGTGCATTGGTTGATGCAAATCGCCCACAAAATGAACAAGGAACTTCAATGCTTCAGCATCGTTATTGTCTTTTTTTAATCGTGTGGTCAATGTATCTATTGCAAAAAATAGATGCGTACCTTCGGATTTTGGGTTGGCAAGCAGTTTTTTAAAATCGGCAGTTGTAAGACTATCATTCAGGTTCTGATAATGCCATTGATAACTATAAGCATATTTTTTATCACTTCTGATTTCATCCGCCCAAGTAGCTGCATAAATAATGCCGTGCTTCCCTAGCACTTTGTCAACTTGCGTTCGCGCTTTGACACTTAAATTCTGATACGCAATGTCGGCTACAATACGATGGCCCACAGCATCGTAGGCCGAAAGTGAAAGAGATAAACCCATTAAAAATAGGGTTAGAAAGTGTTTTTTGAGTTTCATTTTATTTGGTCTTTTCTATTTAACGACGTGATATTAAAAAAATACTTAGGCAAAGGTAAGCCTTTATTTTCAAAATGAATTTCAGTAAACCTATCTCTTCAATAAATTCTGTACTTTTGCTTATTATATTGATATTGAAAAATATCGTAAAAGAGTGCATTAAGTCTTCATTTTCGAACATCACTCTTCGTTTATGAAGATATAAAACGAACATAGAAAATCACAATTCATTAAAAATCAATTGTTTGTGTTTTTGGCATATATTTTGATTCATCTGATGAGAATATAATTAGTTTTTAAACGATAAAAAAAATAACAATGAAAAAAGTATTTCAATTAGCACTCATAATGACGACAATTGCTCTATGGAGTTGTCAAGATGACTTAACTATTCAAACCACTTCGAATGGGGCGAAAAACATGTCAGAACTTAAAGTATCACCTGATTTTGATTGGAGTACATCAAAAACAGTAGAAATTACCATAACTGGACTTCCAACTTTAGAAAATGTAGAACCCGTAAAATCCACCCTTAGCATTAAAGGTCAGGATAAACTTTTTTATAGCGGTTTTCATGCTATGAACGAAAACTTAACTTTAAAGTGTATAGTACCTTCAAATGAGACCACTATCCAACTCAAATTTGGATCTATAGAACAAGAAGCTACTATTGAGAACAATAAAGTTTCCTTCTCTTATATTCCTACAATTACTGAATAAAATTAAATCAAAAACTTATGAAAACAATGTGGAACAAATCAATACTACTAACTTGTTTAATGACATTTTCATTTTACACACAAGCAGCTGTTATCCTCAATGGAGAGTCGGGAAAAGGAAATAAATCAATAGATATTGGAAATTGCTGGAATTTTGCAGCTATATCATATACGAATGACAACGTGATAACTGGGTCTTACAGTTATCGATCCAATCAATCAACAAATAGTGCCAATTGGATGACAAGTCCTTGGATAAGACTTGCAAATCAAAATATTACGTTGAAAACGAAGTTAGAACTTCCTAATAATGGCAGTGGAACTTCTCGCTCTATTGTTTTTTCATACATTAAGTATGACGAAACTCAAAAAAATGTAATAAAAGAAGGTGAAATAATCGAGTTTTACACATATAAGTTTCCGACTCCATTTAGTACTTCTTTACAAGAGTTATCAATACCAATGCCATCTGCCATTGTTAATTCAAACCAACCCTATAAAATTGAAATTAAATGTGATGGAGACCAAGGAAATACTACTGTATTAATAGATGACATCAACATTCCGGGCGATTATTTTTCAGATCCATCAAATCATTGTTTGCCGATGGGAACCATTGTTGATACAGATAAAGATGGCGTACAAGATGCCGATGATGCTTATCCAAACGATGCAACGCGTGCTTACAATAATTACTATCCTTCAGATAAGGTATTTGGTACTTTGGCATTTGAAGATAATTGGCCAGGCAAAGGTGATTATGACATGAATGATGTGGTAGTTGATTATAAAATGAATAGAGTGACCAATGCGCAAAACGATGTAGTTGAGATAGTTGCTAACTTATTAGTCCGCGCCTCGGGTGCCAATCATAAAAATGCTTTTGGATTCCAACTCAATGGAATAGCTCCCGACGCTATTGGAGTAATAAAAGGCAACAAGGTTGGTTTTAGCGACGGTTTATTTAAATTTAAAAGCAATGGTTTAGAGGAAAATCAGCAATTTGCCAATTGTATCGTTTTTGATAATTTCTTTTCGGTTTTGAAACCAGCTGGAAGTGGTGTTATTGGTACAAATGTTGAAAAAGGCGGAACGTTTGTTCCTTATGTACAAATGACGGTTACTTTGCCATTTGTGAAGAAAGTCTCCATCTCGGAATTAACTAATGATAAGTTCAATTTTTATATCGTTTCAGATATAGCCTCAGCTGATCGTGGACGTGAAATTCATTTGCCAGATGCAGTTCCAACGTCACTTGCAAACCAAAAACTATTTGGAACTTCCGACGACCGCTCCAATGGTTCGCACTTCTACAGAACAGCAAATAATTTACCTTGGGCAATAAATATCTTACAGGGCTTTGAGTATCCTATAGAAAAAGTATCCATAGACAAAGGCTATAATTACTTTATTAAATGGGCTGAAAGCAGTGGTGAGCAATATAAGGATTGGTTTGAAAACATTCAAGGTTACAGAAATTCCGAAAATATCTATTCAAGATAGATTTATTTGTCAGATGAATGATTTTTTCAAATTTAACTAATTAAGGTAGGGATTTCGTATTCTTAAAGTACATATTATTAATAAAGAAAAGCTTCACAATACAGATTCAATCTGAAATGTGAAGCTTTTCTGTTTCTTTTTTACATTTAAAATGAGATAATTAATTGTTATAAAAATTGATTTAATGTTTGCAATAACTTTTCTTGTTCTATTGGCTTTGTAAGGAAATCATCCATTCCTGCGTCCAAGCATTTCACCCGTTCTGCGTGCATGGCACCTGCAGTTAATGCTATGATTGGCGTACGGTTTTCAGCACCCTGCTCCAACTCCCTGATTTTCAATGTGGCTTCAACGCCATCCATTTCAGGCATTTGCATGTCCATCAATATCAGGTCTGGTTTTTCATTTTGCCACAACAGTACTGCTTCATTGCCATCTACCGCTTCCAAAATACGGATTTTTGGAAACGATTTTTGGAGCAAGTACTTAATCAACAACATATTCATGTCAACATCCTCGGCAATCAATATCGTCAAATCGTTTTCCCTGTGTTGATGCGCTCCGGCACTTGCATTTTTGGCACTTGCCACCTCCTTGATTGGCATATGAATACTGCAGAGATAACTAAACAAATCCTCCGTTTTTACAGGTTTGTTGAGCTGAAATCGAACGCCAAGTTCATCGCATCGTCTGTGGAGTTCTGCATCATCCGACGAAGAATGCAAAAGGATAATTGGCAATTTCTCGGGCGTTAATTCCAGTTTTTCCCGTATCATTTTTATAGTGTCCAAGCCATCGATGTAGGGCATGTGATAATCGCAAATAACAACATCGAAAGGCTCCGAATCTTGAATCATTTTTAATGCCGACAATCCGTTGTCGGTACTGGCACATTCAATTCCCCAATTAGAAAATGTGTGTTCAAGAATTAAGCGGTTGTTGTCATTGTCGTCTATCACCATGCAGCGTTTGATGGATTGAATGTTGGCAGTATCTAATTTTTCGCCATGCTGAATGGCAGTTGTAACATCAAAATAAAAAGTGGTTCCTTGACCTTGCTTGCTTTTGATCTTAATTTTACTCCCCATTTTGTTTACTATCATTTCCGAAATGACCAGTCCAAGCCCTGTTCCT
>JBAXAD010000135.1:0-9956 GCA_037142715.1 Paludibacter sp.
GTTTCTTGTTTCACGTTGTATTCGCATGGTTTGTAGAGGATTCCCGAACTATTTACCAATGAACCGTGTGACAAGTGCCCACCGTGTGAAAGATTTAAGCCAAGGAATTTATCTCCAGCATTCAAACATGCCAAAAATACAGCTGCATTGGCTTGAGCGCCAGAGTGTGGTTGTACGTTTGCCCATTCAGCTCCAAAAATTTCTTTTAGGCGGTCGATGGCAATTTGCTCGCTTTCGTCAACCACTTCGCAACCACCATAATAGCGTTTGCCTGGGTATCCTTCAGCATATTTATTAGTTAATACAGAACCCATGGCTTCCATAACTTGGTCGCTTACAAAGTTTTCAGAAGCAATCAATTCAATTCCTTTCATTTGACGCTCTTTTTCGCGTGCAATAATGTCAAAAATAACTTGGTCTCTTTTCATTTAATTTTTTGTCTAAAGTCTAAGGTCTAAAGTCATAAGTCTTTAGTTGGTAGACGAATTATTATATAGTTTATTTATTTTCTTATTTATTTTTTCTTCCTCACTGTCCACCCAAACTTCCCAATTTCTTCTCCCAGTTTGTAATAATGTCCGTGAGAATATGCAATAAGTTTTGCTTTTGCTAAATCAAATGTATCTGTTTCAGGGTCAATATATTTTGTGTCTGCCTGAACATTCATCACTTCAGCGATAAACATGTCGTGCGAACCCAAAGGTATAATCTCTTTTACCCTACATTCAATGCAAAGTGGTGATTCTTTTATTATTGGTGCATTCACCATTTCTCCTTTAACTGGAGTAAGTTTCATTTCTGCAAACTTATTATTGTCTTTTCCACTTTTCACACCGCACCAATCGGTAGCAAAAGCCATATCTTCGTTGGTCAAATTGATAACGAATTCCATGTTTTTCTTGATGATTTCATAGGAATGACGCTCTGGTCTTACCGAAATATAACACATCGGTGGATTAGTACAAATTGTGCCCACCCAACTAATTGTCAGTAAATTATATTCTTCTGGTGTGCTTCCGCATGAAATTAATACAGCTGGCAATGGGTAAATCATCGTTCCAGGTTTCCAAGAAACATGATTTTTTGTGCTGTTGATTTCTAAATCAGCATTTTCTGAATTTGTTGATTCAGCATTGTTTTTTTTCATTGTTTTTTATATTAACCCAATTACCCATTATCTTATTTTTACCTCATCTCGCTTCACTTCTCGTTCGCAATAATGACACTTCAACATAATTTCTCCATCATTGTTCAGCACATGAAACCGTGTTGTAACAGGTTGATTGTTGGTGATACAATTTGGATTGGCACATTGAACAATTTCTCTAATTTCTGAAGGCAGCGTAAGTGGTCGTTTCTCCACCACTTGATAATCACGAATGATATTTATTTTTGCATAGGGTGCAATTAACGCTATTTTATTCGTTTCATCTTCCGCAAAAGCACGTTCAGAAATCTTGATAATCCCTTTTTTGCCTACTTTTGCACTGTCAAGGTTATTACCAATTGTAATTTGTTGCTCGCAATTATCTAAATGCAAGATAGAAACGACTTTGTATAATTTGTCAGCCGGAATATGGTCAATCACCGTTCCATTGCGAAGTGCTGCTACTTTTAATTCTTTTTCCATTTTGCGATACGAGTTTGACTTATTTAACCGAATTACACGAATTTTCCTCTTATTCCCCTTTAGGGGTTAGGGGTCTCTAGCACCTTACTAACAATAGCTTGCCTTACATACAATCCATTCTGGGCTTGTTTAAAATAATAGGCTTTTTCGTTGCTGTCCACATCTGAGTCAATTTCCGTAACACGTGGTAGTGGATGTAAAATACGCATATTTGGCTTTGTATTATCTATCATTGAATTCCTTAATGTGAACACATTTTTAACCCGTTCATATTCCATTAAATCCAGAAATCGTTCTTTTTGAACACGTGTCATATATAGTATGTCAGCATCATCAAAATTATCAGTTAATTCAGTAACTTCAGTATAAGATATATCGTTTTTCTTGCAAAAAACCTTGTATTCGTCAGGCATTTTCAATTCGTCAGGAGCAATGAATTTGAAAGTAGGATGAAAATGTGACATGGCCATGATAAGCGAATGTACTGTGCGTCCGTATTTTAAATCGCCAACCAAGCATATTGTTAGGTTTTCTAGCGTTCCTTGCGTTTTTAGAATCGAATATAAATCGAGCAAAGTTTGTGACGGATGTTGATTGGCACCATCGCCAGCATTGATAATTGGAACGGGTGAGACTTCTGAGGCATATCTAGCAGCACCTTCAAGCGGATGGCGCATCACTATGGCATCAGCATAGCAACTCACCATGTGAATGGTATCGTTCAACGTTTCACCTTTGGACGAGCTACTGGTAGCAGCATCCGAAAAGCCAATAATCGAACCTCCCAAACGAATTACTGCAGTTTCGAAACTCAAACGCGTACGTGTTGATGGCTCAAAAAACAATGTGGCAATCACTTTGCCATCAAGTGTTTTCCGGTTTGGATTTGCTTCGAAATCAGCAGCCGAATCAAGAATGGCCAAGATTTCTTCTTTGCTGTAATCCGCTATTGATACTAAACTATTGTTGCTCATGGCGTCTTTTTTTTTGTCAACAGTCAACTGTCACCAGTTTCGTTTTCATGTCAACCTGTTTTAATTGTCAACTAAAGAAAAAACCAACACAAATCTTTCACAGATTTATATTGGTTTCGTATTTCTTAGGGGCAGCTTGAGTGTACAACTAGTTGTAAGTAAGCTGCTTTGAGCGAAAAAATATTTAAAGTTTCTCGTTTTCATTCTTTTGCAAAGATAGTTGATTTATTGCAATAATGAAAACCTGGCTATAGAATTGTTTGTTCCGATCATTTCTCATTCAAATGAATAAAAACTTGCGTATAGATGTAAAATTATAATTATTTATTATTCAACATATTAATCCTGTAAAATAATACACATCAGATTTTTTTTAGCAAAATTTCATTCGTAACACAAAATGGTTGTATATTTTCATCCTCAAATAATAAATTTGAAATTGCCTCTTTAGCTCAGTTGCTAGAGCAAGAAAAGACTGGTTACAAGATGGTAGCCAGTTCAGTTTCTAAATATGGAGAGTAAATGTGTGCATCGTGCCAAAGTATTTGTATATTTGCAGTGAAATTTAAACTGAAAGAAAAAAAGCAGTATCTTTGCCAAGGACAAAACAAAATATAGAGATTATGAAAACAGAAGAAAAAATACAAAAAAAAGCCAAAACAACAGAAACGAACAAAAGGAAAGACAGTTTTTGGCAAATTTCAGAAAAGCATCAAGGGCTAGTAAAAATAGTTGACATGAGAGCTGTAATGAAATAATTATGAGATATTTAATTGATACAAATATATTGATTTTTGCCATATCCGACAATCAATACATTGATAGGAATGTAAAAGCAATATTTTCAGACAGTAACAATGTTATCTATATTAGTTCGTCAAGTATTTTTGAGATAGTGCATTTATTTCAGAATGGTAGGATTTCCACAAAAATTAAAACCGCAAAAGATTTACTCACAACTATCGAGGTAGATTTTAATCTTAAAGTCATCCACTCCAAAAAAGAACATTTTGAAACCTTTGCAAAATTGCCAATGATAAAAGGGCACAACGACCCAATAGACCGCATTATTATTTCACAGTCTATCACCGAAAAAATTCCGCTTATCAGTTCCGATGGTAAATTCAAGGAATACAAGACTTTAGATTTTATTTACAACGACAAAAAAGCCCACTGAAATTTAGTGAGCTTTTATTTTTAGTAAAAATGTTGTTTAATAAAAAAATATGTTTACATTTGCGGCTTTATTTAAACTGATAATTTTAAATAAAGCTTTTATGAAAACATTACTTCTCGCTCTGCTAATTGCGTTTAGCTTTAGCTCATGTATGGTTACAAAAACAAGTTGTGGACATTACAGGGAACAACAAGGCAGCACATATACTTATGCAAAGGGAAAACAGCTTTGGATATTTTTTGGAATTATTCCATTGGGCAGAACGGGAGTTGCAACGCCAGCCAGTGGAGATTGCGAAGTGAGAACACAATATAAATTTGGTGATTTTCTGATTAGTGCTTTTACGGGTGGAATTATTACAAGTATGTCGATAAAAGTTACAGCAAAGGAAAATCCGAGAATAACAAATTAAAAATAAAAGCCCGCTAAACTTAGCGGGCTTTTTCTTTCCAGTCCTTTAGTATCATCTCGACAAGGGTCTGTTTGAGTAACGTAAAATTATCACTATACGTAAACCAGTGTAACAAGAAAACAATTATCTATCGCGGATCATGCCAATACTGTACATTTATGATAAATCGAGTGCCACTATTTTAATCTCATGAGTAAAAAAATAATAATTTTGGAACTATGCTTTATAAAGATTGAAAAGTTTGTATATTTGCACTCACAAAGTATTAATTATTAAAAAAGTAAATAATCATTGCCTCTTTAGCTCAGTTGGTAGAGCAACTCATTCGTAATGAGTAGGTCGCGGGTTCGAGTCCCATGAGAGGCTCATTTTATTTCCGAATTTTAATTTGCTCAAGTTCTAGATTGACTTGTCAGCAACCGATGTCATAAACCCCTGATAATTTTGTATATATATTGATTTTTTTTTTCTTTCCATTCAAATTGACAAAATCTATTCATCATATAATCATACAAGTTCTATTTTTATCCCAATTAATTTTGCATTTTTAGAAAACACTCGCTTGCATGAAAAATACCTTTCAGTTTTTAGTTTTAATATTTAGTTTTTTAGTCTTTACTGTTGCACTTTATGCTCAATCAGAATCAATCTCTAAAGTGCCAAAACAGATAAGCATTGAATTTGGTTACAGAAATTCTTTTTATAAAAATACTCGTTTGTCAAACGATGGCAGCACAACTGGTACACTGAATAATGCAACAAATGGATATGGATTTTTAGTCGATTATGCTTGGCAACTGAGTGGCTTAAATGCTAAAAAACCGGCTATATTCTTATCTGTTCCAATCGGTTATTCGGTATTACTTCCTGACAATGGGTTGTCAAAAAGAATTTCCATGTTGAATTATGGTTGGACTGTTAGACACGAACTTAGCACGAACCGAAAAATCATTCCTTTTATTGGATATGGACTTTTTCTAAATAATTTAAAAATTGAAGGAACCGAAGGTTCGGTTACTGGACATCAGACTCAATTTGAATTTGGTACAAACTTTAATACTGATAAACGGTTGAAGTATTTTGCTAAAATTCAATGTAGTTATTCTTCATATCCCAAACTGAATGATACTAAATCATTACATTTTATGTATGCAGATTTAAGGGTTGGAGTTCGGTTCTAAACTTGTTTTTTTTGCAAATAGTTAACTGTATGATTGTAATAAAAACAACTATATTTGTATCACAAATTATCGAGATGTTTTAAATGATAAATTTATTTAAATATAATGCTATGAAAAGAATTATATCTATTTTGTTTATATTACTAATATCAAGCAATTTTACTTTTGGACAATTAGAATTTTTATTTGGTACAAGCCCTTTGAAATTGATAGAAAAGGGAGAATATGCTGATGCTGAGAAAAAAATCAGTACTACTCTTCTGAAATCTCCCGATGATATGGCAGCAAATTATGCAATGGCTATGTTGCTGAAAACGAGGAAATACACCAGTTATAACGCCGAAAAATCTTATGAGTATTTATCTAAATGCCGAAAGATATTTGACAATACGAAAGATGAACAGCAACTTAAAAAATTCAATAAAGTGCCCATTAATCAAGTAGTACTTCTTAACTTTAGTGATACGGTTAGTAGGCTGGCAATGGAAGATGCTTTTGTGAAAAACAATGTTGAAACCTTTGAAAAATACCTCGATTTTTATCAATTAGCACCAGATATTTACAAGAAAAAAGTAATAGAAAGTAGGGATTTGGCAGCTTATAAGGTTGCGAATGAGAAAAATACGCTGGAGTCATATCAACATTTTATTTCTAGATATCCTGATGCTGTTCAATTTGCAGATGCCACCACTAAAAGAAATGTTTCAGCATTTCAGAAAGCAAGAACAAATGATAATATCGAAAGTTACAAAGACTTTGTACAAAGGTATCCTGCTGCAAATGAGGTTGTTTCTGCATGGGAGAGAATTCACGAATTGGCTTATGTTCAAGCCGAAAAAGAAAATACTTCTATTGTTTACAAAAAATTTATTGATGATTATCCATTAAGCAAACAATATACACAAGCTTTTGCAGCTTACGAAAAAAGGCAGTATTTGGAAAATGTAATAGTGGGAGATTGGAATAATTACCGTGCTTTTATCGAGAAATTCCCGACTAATTCGTGGAAAGCCGTTGCTGAGGACAGCATATATTCTTTGGGAACAAAATCTGAAAATCTAGATATTTTGAGGTATTGTTTGGATCATTTTACTGGAGATAAAAGGAAAAATGCCCTTGTTTTATACCATGATATTTTTACTTTGGATGGAGAAAAACTAACATTGGATATGTTTTATGAAAAATACAAGGACGATTTTTTGAATCAGGTGAAGTTAAAAGATTATGAAATGGCTACCTTGAGTGATCAGCTGTTGTTACAAATGCCTTATGTTCCGTCCGATAATTTGAAATATGATAATTACATAAAAATGGCTGCTCCCCGCGACAAAGCTTTTACAGCTTTGCAAAAAATGATTTCGGTAGATATTGAAACCAAAGCGTACCAAGCTGCTATTTTAAAAATCAAAAACTATTTGGGGTATTTTGGCCGCAAAAACAAGAAATTGTTGGACTTAATCTCATTTTTAGAAACCAGATGAAATCGTTTTATTATCCATGTTTTTTCCTTCAAATACACCATAACCGAACAAAGCGTAATCATATTTGATTGGATCTGCTGCATCAAATGTGCGCAATACCGTAGTAATTTCATCCACCGCTTTCCAGTCATTTTGACTCCGTTTGAGCAATCCCAACGCTCTGGCAACATTTCCAGTATGTACATCCAGCGGCAACATGAGTGCTGATGACGGGATTTTATTCCACAACCCAAAATCTACTCCATTTTCATCTTTTCGCACCATCCAACGCAGGAACATATTCAAGCGTTTGGCTGCAGAATTGGAACTTACATCCGAAATGTGCTTTGTAACATGCTTATCATGAGGTATTGAAATGAATATTTCACGAAAATAAGTCAATGCACTAAATATACTGTCGTCAGTTATATAGCCAATATTAAATACATTTTCGAGACCGCCGTGATGGATGCATATATTTTTTAGCGAATGTAGAAAAAACACGCAATCATCCCCATTAAATGTGCGATGTACGAAACGATTCACTCTTTCCCAGTCTGATGTGTCGGCCTCCAATAGAAAATCGTGAGGCGAATTGTCCATTAATTCCATTAGGAAATATGCATTTTTAATGATGCTTTTTCGTTGTCCCCACGAGATGGTAGCAGTCAGAAAACCAGCAATTTCAATGTCTTCTTTCCGCGAAAATTTGTGTGGGATTTGTATCGGGTCGTAATCTATAAAATCGAACCTATTGTATTGATTTACCTTGTTATCAAGCAGTTGTTTTATTTTGGCGTATTCTGTCAAATCAGTCATTTTAAGATGTAGCTTTTTATTGTTGTCTGTGTTTTTAAAAACGCTAAAATGATTTGAATTGTTTTGCACATTCGGATTTCTAAAAGTCGATATCCTTATTTGCAAGTATAATAAATGAAATTATCATATAAATAACTGTAATTGCACGTGAATTCAAACTCATTATTTTAAGTATTATCATAGCCAATTAATGGAAATTGCAAAGTCCACTGTAATAATATCGACTACAAAAGATGGAGTGGCAACATTAGATTATTCTTTGTTTTTTATCTTTCAAAATCGTGTTGTTTTCAATTTCTTTTGAATAGTTTCGCTTCTTGGTTAGTCTAAATAATTATTACAGGCTGCTGAAGTTTAAAGAAAATAAATAGAGTTGCAACCCTTATTTTGATAATATGCATTGAAATAAATACTACAAATTACGCTATGCAAGGATTTGAAATAAATGATTATATTTGAAGTCTAAAATCAAGTGTAAACTTGAATCTGTATTTTGAATTGTTCTCTAGCACCCCATACTTTTTTAACTGCTTTTGGGCTGCATGCTTTGTCTAAATGTTCTGTAAAAACTTTAGAATTCGCAGTTTTAAACTTCATTGCGTAAAATCTAAAGTAATCTTCTCTAGCTGCATTCCCATGCATTTTCTAATTGATAATTAACTGATAATTTGCTGGTTAATTAGTTTCATTTTCTGTATTCAACTTTCCATCGTAGTGAAATTCAAAAGTTTTGTTAAATGGCATCGGATGCTGTTTATTCTAATGATAACCAATGGTGTTGTTGGTCAGTCATATTGGTCTTTTAAGGAAAGACCAATTGTTCCAATGCCAGAAAATGTAGCTAATAACAATGATATCTCTACGCTTAAAAAGTCCAATAATGCTCCTTTGCTTAAATCTGTAAAAGCCAGTACATGTACAGATAATATCGATTTTGAAGGGGGGAATTTCACAAATTGGCAGTGTTATACTGGTTTGGCATATACCTCTGGGACCACAAATCTTGTAAATTGGAATGCTCCTGGTTTACCAGTGGCAGGGCGGCATCAGATAATTTCTGCGGCTTCATTGCCCACCAATGATGCGTATGGAAATTTTCCTCGATTGTGTCCAAATGGTGGTAACTTTTCTATTCAATTGGGCAACAATAGTGTAGGGCGTCAGGCTGAAAAGGTGAGTTGCAGTATTACGATTCCTGCTGATCAAAACAATTTTCTAATCGAGTATTATTACGCTGTTGTTTTTCAGGACCCCAATCATTTGCTTGAACAACAACCGCGTTTTCAAACCAAGGTGTATGATGCCAACAATAGTTCAAGTATCATATCTTGTGCTAGTTACGATTTTACGGCTGGTTCTGGTTTGCCGGGTTTCAAAACTTCCACAGTTGATAATTTGGTTTTGTATAAACCGTGGACGGCTGTTACTATTAACCTTTCGGGCTATGCCGGACATACCATTATATTGGAATTTATAACTGAAGATTGTACCAAAGGTGTGCATTTTGGTTATGCTTATGTTGACGTAAGTTCTAATTGCACTTCTTTACAAAGCAGTGCCTCCTATTGTCAAAATACGCCATCATTGACCCTTACTGCGCCATCTGGTTACAAAAAATATAATTGGTACAACAGCTCATTTACGCAATTGCTCGACACGACCCAAACAATCACCTTAACGCCACCGCCTGCAAACAATACTACACTGAATGTGGATTTAGTACCTTATTCGGGCTTTGGCTGTAGGGATACTGCATTTACTGTGCTTACAGTAAAGCCATTGCCAGTTGCCAATTTTGCTGCCGATTCTATCATCTGTTCAGGAATTCCGCTCGCTTTTACCAACAACTCCACCATTACCGACATCACTACTCTTTCATCCTTTTGGGATTTTGGGGATGGAACCACGGCTACAACTACTAATTATACAAAGACTTACAATACTACTGGTGATTTTAATGTAAAACTAATCAGCACGTCTATTTATGGATGTAGTGATACGATAACTAAAAAGATTAAAGTTGTAAAACCCGCTTCCGCTTCCACCACATCCGCTTCTGTTTGCTCCAACAATTTGCCTTTTGTTTGGAATGGGAAAAGCTTTATTACCGCAGGAACCTATACCGCAAACTTCACTAATTCGATTGGTTGCGATAGCGTGGCGACTTTGGTTTTGGCAGTGAAAACTCCAACCACTTCGACAACAATTGTTTCCGTTTGTTCCAACAACTTGCCCTATATTTGGAATGGAAAAAGCTATACTACTACCGGAACTGACACCGCCAACTTTACTAATTCTGCAGG
>JBAXAD010000136.1:0-9927 GCA_037142715.1 Paludibacter sp.
CATGCGATGGATAAACAGTCTTTTTCCGGCTTCCACCTTGAACTGTTGTCCCAAAATCTCTACGATTGCGTACATTATTTGAATAACTTTTCGGGTTACATCGGATAGGTGAGGTGCTTATGGCATTGCTTCTTGTTAACCTTTTCCGAAATGAAGTGCAAAATTACACTTTTATTTTTAATCTACAAAGCTTTAAGTCAAAATAAATTCAATTATTGGATTCAAAATCAACTATTATTGGCAAAAAAAATGAACCTCGATAATGGAAGTTCATTTTATTTTGAATTTTATGCGTTCATTTTTGATTTTCACAAATTTCTTTCAGTTTTGCAAGTCCAATATCCAAATCCCTATTCATTGTAACATCTAAATCCACAAATAAATTCTTGATATTTGAAGGATAGGGCATTCTACTTTGTATTCCCCAAGTCAATTTGGTGCCATTTTCATTTGAAACAAGCAAAATGTAAGAATTTGATTCGCTTTTATACGGTTGGGTAAACTTTAAACTTGATTCGAGAAGGAATGGTTTCTCCATTTTTGTGATGGTTTGACTTCCTTTCCCAATCTCAACAATCTTACTTTTCCAGGTTTGAGTAGCGCCAATAATACTATCTTTTCCACCCGATATCACTATTTTTATGTTCGGGTCTTGTATTGCCCACGGGCTCCATCTGTTCAAATCGGATAAGCTATTTACTTTATCCCACACCATATTTATGGGGGCATTTATGTTTATCGTTTTTTCATACACCACCACTCTTGAAACAAATAATGCCACAAAAAGAGGTGATAAAACCAATATAAGCAGCACAATACCCAATGTTTTTGTTGTTTTCATTTTGATATTTATTTAGCGTTTAATTCTTGTGCAGAAATTAAAAATATTGGTATAGGCGCTTAGACCGCCCAAGTTAATGTATTGATTATAAACGAATAGGTTCTTTTAAAACCATCTTTCTAATGAGTAAATCGAATATCGTGTCCATATTTGAACGTCTATTATACCTAAAGTGGTATTCATCAAGGTATCCTTGAAGTCTTTCTTTGCTGCTATGGTGATGAATTCCCCGTAGCCAACCTTTGATATTCATAATATGAATATGTATATCTTGAAAGCTCTTTCCTTTATCAGATTTGATTTGACTTAGATTGGGATAATCCTTTTTCAAAGGTAAATACCCTCTCCATTCATCTGTTATGATTGTTGCTTTCTTGTCAATATATGTTTCAAAAAAAGGTTTGAATGAATTTGACGAACCACTCTCGATACATTGCGCATAAGCTCGTCCAACACCGCCAGGTACAATTTCCAAGGCGATAATCACGAGCTTTTTATCACCTTTGCTTCGACCTTGTTTCCCTTCTTCCTCTCCGCCAATATAGAACTCATCAATATGAACTATTCCGCTGATTGGATGCAACTTACTACTTTGCATTGCTTGTTGAATTTTCCATTTGAATTCCCAACAAGTTTTTTGACGTAATTCAAATTCTTGAGATAATTCTAATGTAGACATACCTTTCTTCTTGGTACTTATCTTAAATGCAATATGAAAAGCTAATAGCAAAGGAAACTTACATTTATCAAACATGGTTCCTGCAGTTGGACTTTCATCATATTTACATTTCATACATCTTCTAGAAAATGGCCTAACACCACTATAGTATTTTGTATGACTGCATTTCTTACATTCATAACCATTATCCCATTTTATCTCAGATAAATAACGATAACAGTCTTCGTCTGTTGAAAAAGTATTGTGAAACTTGATTGAATTCACGCCGACAAATTGATTTCTTTGAGTCATGCTACAAAAGTAGCATTTATAAAATTAATGGGCGGTCTAAGCGCCTATACCAATAAAAATATATATCAGAAAGTCTTTATTTTAAAACACTTGGCGGAAGTAATTTGTTGATTTATTGCGAAGTATATTCCTATATTTATCCAATTTTAAGCGACGTCATGGTCAATGAACCCATCACCGCCTTATCATTGAAAAATGAAAGTTCTTCATCATCTTTTTTCAAAGCCAAGGCATAAAGTAAGGGCAAATAATGGTCGGGAGATGGAGCTGCCATTTGCACCGCTTTCCCCAACGATTTATAATCAATCAAAGCCTGATGATTATTTTCAACAATCAGCTTCTTTACCAAATCATTGGCTTCAATTGCCCAATTATGTCCATATTCCATATCATCGGGTTTATCCCAAGCCACATGTCGCAAGTTATGAACTATATTACCACTGCCAATAATCATTACCCCTTTTTCACGAAACGAGGCCAATTCTCTTGCCAATTCATAATGTTCTTTGGGCGTTTTATGATAATCCAGACTCATTTGTATAATTGGAATATCGGCTTTTGGGTAGATGCGGCGAATCACACTCCACGTTCCATGGTCAAGTCCCCACTTTTCGTCGGGTAGAACCGTGCTTCCCGAAATTGTTTTTATCGCCTCTTTTGCCAACTCAGGATTTCCTGGTGCAGGATACTCAATTTCGAACAGTTCCCGTGGAAATCCACCAAAATCATGTATGGTGGGCGGGTTTTGCATGGCAGTAACTTGCGTGCCTCGCGTTTCCCAATGCGCAGAAATACAGATAATTGCTTTTGGTTTTGGGAGTGTTTCGCCCAAGTTTCGCCACTTATTTACAAATTCATTTTCCTCGATGGCATACATCGGACTTCCATGACCAACAAACAGCACAGGCATGCGGCCCGTGCTGTTGTCTGAAAGATTCAAATTGTTCGGATTCATAATTATTAGTGAATCTAGTGTTTATTTTATTTTTTGCTGTCAATTAAATCATTGCAAATTCGACAACATTTAATGCGTTAATTAAGAAACTAACAACTGTGGATGACAAATCGTTCTCAAAGATGCTTATTTTTTTCTTCCAATCTCTGAAAGTTGCCAAAACATTGGAAATTGTTAGGTGTTTTTTCTTAAAATCTTCTAGTTTTTTTTAGAAGACATTAATAATCAATTATTTATTTACCTAAGCCCAATTGATTCATGTAAGTTTGATTGTCCCAAAACAAGTATTCTTCAATCATTACGCCATCTTTCCAGATGCCCACTGTACACATTGGCAGTTTAAAAGATTTACCTGTTGGCTGAATAAATTTACCATCGCCAATTGGCATCGGTTTTGAAAAAGTTCCTGTCATAATACCGGTTACACAAGTCATATTGCCTGAACCAAAGCGAATTGGATGTTCTTTAATTTGAGTGTCGGGAGCATAAATGAACATGTATTTCAAATCAGAAATGTGTTTTTCAATTCCAATGGTGAAATGTCCGTCTGGCCAGTTTACTTTAATGTCTTTGGCATGACTTTCATGGAAACGTACCCATTGTTGATTGCTGAAAATTGTATAATCCAGCGTATCAAATTTTTGTAGATACTGTGCAATTTGCTTATTACCAGATGTCAATTCTTTGATTTGTGCTTTTAAAGCAGCAATTTCTTTTTGACTTGAACCTTGATTTCCTGCACTTACTACTGACGAGATAAAAAGTGTTGCAACTATGGCAACGTAACTAAGTTTTTTCATTCCTTTTTGTGTTTAAAAAATTATTTTTTTGTGTTGATTATTATGATGCAAAGATACTGCCCCCGAAATAGTCGGTGGTAACAGTTTTGGGAAAAAGGGTGGTACTTTTAGGAAATGATGGCGCGGGTTATTTCGCGAAATTCGGTTGGAGTGACTGATAATTTATTCCGAAACACCCGAGTAAAATAAGATTTCTCGTTGTATCCCAAGTCATAACCTATTTCGGATACTGATTTATTGGAATGAATCAATAGGTTTTTTGCTTCAATGAGTTTGCGTGTTTCAATGATTTCCGAAACGCTTTTCTGGAAGTTATTTTTGCAGATAATATTGAGGTTTCTATCCGACATATTCATTTTTTCGGCATAAAAAGTCACCCCTTCATCTCTACGGAAATTTTCTTCCAATATTCTCAGAAAGTTATTGAAAGTAGCTATTTGAGACGATTTAACGTTATTTTCCAGCGGTATATTTCGTTTACGCTCAGATTCTACCATTGAAATAAGTCCATTGGTAAGATGCTTGATGGTTGAAAAATCAGGATTTTCTTGTTGATAATCAGCATTTATTAACTCGCAAAGACTTACAAATCTATTTGTGCAATCATTGGGCGACAGAGGAACCGCAGTGGAGGTAAAGAAATTGGAGTAGAAATTGAGCTTAGAATCAGGAATAAATTCATTTTGATAATTGATAACCCAGCCACGCAAATCATCATGTTCCACAATGCGATGCATTTTGCCCATTGATACATAACTAGCTGCAGGAGCTGTAATTACTTCTACCTGAAAATCTATATAATGTTCCAAGCTACCTTCGGTGACAATAATAAGTTCTTCAAAGTCATGAAAGTGAGCATTTTCTGATTTGGTCATAAGTGCTTCAACAACTTCTTTGGTGATTTCAAAAATGTGAAATTGTTTATCCATATTTACTTGGTAGATTGAAGTGAAAAGATTTACAAATTTAGCAATTTAAAATTAATTACACTTATCAAGTGGCTATATTTTCATCTATTTATTTTAGTGATTTGATACAAAAAAAATAAACTCCCAGTTTTGAGAGTTTATTTCACAGAAAATGAACCGTATAATTACTTCTCGCTCAGTTTTTTCAATTTCGAGAGTCCGTTGTCCCAGTCTTTTCCAAGGGTTTTTTCCATATTCATAAAAAGAATCATGATGTTAATGGGGTAGGGCATTTTGCTGGTCATTCCCCAGGTAGCCTTTGTTGTACTTCCCTCAGAAACCAGTTTCACGTAAGCTATTCCATGACTTTCATGCGGTGTGATGAAATCTAATTTTGTCTGGAATAAAGTCGGTTTCTCAATTTTGTTAATCGTCTGACTACCATTGCCTACAATCTCGCTTTCCCAGCTTTGCACTGCTCCAATTGTTCCATCCACACCCGTCCATGATTTTTTCATGTTGGCATCATGGTCGTTCCATGGACTCCATTTGTCCAATGCCGATAGGCTGTTGACCTTCACCCAAACGCTATCGATGGGTGCATTTATGCTAATAGATTTCTCATAATTCAAATCTACAGGTACAAATAATGCCACAAATAATACGATTACAATGATTGCCAATAGTGCTAATCCAATTCTTTTCAATGTTTTCATTTTTAAATAGAGTTTAAAAGGTTGATTTTTGATTGTTATAAAGTATAAACGGATATTGAATATGAATTGTTTACAAATATCCAAACTATTAAAAAATCGACATGTTTTGAAAGTATCGAACATGCTATCACCTGGATTTACTACCACCTTCGTCTTATGTCTAACCGTACCTTCACCGTACCTTGTTCTATGTTCCTATAGGTTTCCTCCATACTTCCGATACATATCCTCTAAGTATAATACTTACATAATACTTATATAGAACTTACAAGATACTTATTAAAAACATATTTATTTAGATAAATAATATCTAAGTATATTCAAAGTCTATTCTAAAGATATACCTACTTTTTACCATAGGCTAAATATAGACGAAGCATAGAGCAAGTATAGAGCAAGTGCGTTGATGGTACGGTGGGAGTGCGAAGGAAGTGTGGAGGAACACAGAAAGAGGAGTTAACCTTTAATCCTTCGATCGTTTCAAGATTTTGGTTGTTGAAGTTGAAATTTATAAATGGGCATAATGATTTTGTCAGAAAAAAATTGTTTTGCTATTAAATGAACCAACTACTTCTTAAAATGTTATTTTAATATACAACAAAAATCAATTATAATAAATAAGCAAGTATATGAAACACAATATTTTAGGTGCGGGTGGCTCAATTGGGAATGCATTGACTTATGAACTCATTAAAACGGGTGAAGAAGTGAGATTGGTATCTCGCACCAATTTCTCAATAGCTGGTACTGAATCATTTAAAGCAGATATTACTTCCTATTCTGAGACTTTGAATAGTGTAAAAGGTTCAGACATTGTTTATTTATGTGCTGGGCTTCCCTACGATACAATTATTTGGAATGACTTGTGGCCTAAAATAATGCAAAATGTTATGGATGCGTGCAAAAGTGTAGGGGCAAAGTTGATTTTTTTCGATAATGCATATATGTATGGAAATGTGACTGGAAAAATGGTTGAATCCACTCCCTATAACCCTTGCAGTAGAAAAGGTGAAATTAGAGCCGTTATTGCCAGTAGGTTAGAGGCTGAAATTGAACACAATAACCTTCAGGCTATTATTGCCCGAGCAGCCGATTTGTATGGCCCATATATTACTCAAAATAGCGTTCCATATTTTATGGCTATCGAAAAAATGATGAAAGGCAAAAGTGCGCAATGGATGGTAGATGCCCATATGCCTCATTCATTTACTTATACGATTGATTGTGCCAAAGGATTAAGTTTGCTTGGTCAAAAACCGGAGTGCTTTCAGCAAATATGGCATTTGCCTACTTCAAATCCACCCATTGATGGAGAAAATTTTATTGAACTAATTGCCAAAGAGTTTGGAGTAGATCCACATTATACAGTGTTGAAAAAATGGATGATTCGCATGGCAAGTATCTTTAGTAAAACCATTTATGAATCTTATGAAATGTTGTATCAATATGAGTCGGACTATTATTTTGATTCTACTAAATTCAATGAGTATTTCAATTATAAACCTACAACCTATCAAGATGGTGTAAAAGAAACAATTGCTTTTTTAAGAAAGAATAAATAGTTTCTTGACAGTAAACAAAACTTTAATTTAACGAATAAAAATAAGATGAAAACAACTCAAAAGAAAATCAAGTTTCTGCCAGTTCTTCAGAGCGAGAAGTACAAATTCTTGTTTGTGGCAATAAATATCTACCTTATGGTGGGAGTGGGAAGTCTATTGTTCACTATTCTTTATTTACTTTTTAATCTCAATAATCTGGATAGCATTATCTATTATTGTATTCCTGGTTTTGTTGTGTTTTTGAGTGCTGCACTACTTTATATTATTGGTTACCAGGCCATGATGACGGAACAGAAAGAGAAACACAATGCTCATAAACATCACATGGGCTAAAGTTATGACATCTATATTCTGCAAGTGTAAGATATCTAGATGCTAATGTTATGTTCTTTTACTAAATTAAAGTTGCTATCTCCACAAAAATGCGTTAATTTTGCAGCCGATTTGATGAACTAATTTATTTTTAAAAACAACCAAAGTGAAAAAACAAAACATTCTGGTAGTGATGGCAGCTATAGTATTGCTATTAATACCTTCGTGCAAAACAATGCAAATTGAGAAACCGAAAGAAACTTACCTACCCAGTAATCTAGCTCCTGCGCTATCGGAACTTCCTTTACTGGTAGAACTTGATGTGAAAAAATTGGAAGCTGCCATTAATAAAAAAATGAATGGTGTTATTTTTGAAGGTGCCAATATCTCGGATAAAGACTTGGCTGTGAAGATTTCTAAAGCTCAGAATTTTACTTTTACCATTAAAAATAACGTGATTGAATACCGTGTGCCACTCAAAGTGTGGTCGCGTTTTGCATGGAAAGTCGAGAAATTTGGTTTTACGGTGGGCGATAACTACGAGGCCACTGGCAGCATAGCATTGACTTACAAAACGACTATCAGTTTTGATAAAAACTGGAAGCTGGTTTCCAAAACTACTGGGTCGGGATATGAATGGATAGAAACACCAAAACTCAATGTGGTGGGAGTGAGCGTACCAGTTACACCCATTGCCAATGTCGCACTTTCGCGTTGCGACAAATTGATTTCTGAGCAAATAGATAAGACTTTGGCCGAATCGGTGGACATAAAAAAATATGTAACTCAAGCTTGGGCTGGCGTCCAAAAGCCACAACAGGTGAATGCCGAAAATAATGTTTGGTTGCGTGTTACTCCCAAAGATGTATACGTGTCGCCATTTACCACTTCGGGCAATAAACTCAATTTGGCGGTAGCACTTTATGCTCAAATAGAGTCGTTTATAGGAAATCAGCCTACAGCAAATACTGCTGTTCCCCTGCCCGTTTTTAAGTACATTACCAGACCAGCGCAACAATTTAATCTCAACATTGCTGGCGATATTCTTTTTGACAAGATTTCCGAAATGGCAAAAAAAGAATTGCTCAATAAATCGTTTACTCAGGGCAGTAAATCTATTACCATTACTGGCTTATCTATTTTTGGTAACGAAGGCAAAGCCGTATTTGTGGCCGATGTGATTGGTTCTTTAAAAGGACGTATTTATTTTACGGGAAATATGGTTTACAATCCTGAAAAAATGGCTGTTGAAATTGCCAATCCCGAATTTGATGTAAAAACCAAAAACAGCCTTGCCAAATCAGCCAGTTGGTTGCTACATGGAATGATTTTAAAACAGCTTTCTCCATATTTGACTTATTCAGTAAAGGCGGATTTAGACAAATTGAAAAAGGATGTCAATCTAATGATGGGTAATTATTCAATCATGGACGGTGTTTCGTTGAAAGGTAACTTAAATGATATGAGTGTATTAAATCTGAATTTGGTGCCTGGAGCAGTTAGAATTCAGGTCAATGTAAAAGGTAATGTTGGGCTGAAGGTGGATGATTTGAAGCTTTAATATGATAAAAATAAAAAAACTTTTCATTTTGTTTGAAATAATTTCATTTTGATGCTGTAGTTACGAAAAAAATCTATATTTTTACATCGCTATAACAATTCAGTTATTGACCTGTAAATTTATAAAAATCTATGTCTGTAAACAAAGTTATTTTAGTTGGAAATGTGGGTAAAGATCCCGAAGTTCGTTATTTAGAAAAAGATTTGGCAGTTGCAAAATTCACTTTGGCAACAAGTGAAAAAGGCTACACAACGCAAAATGGAATCCAAGTGCCTGAACGTACAGAATGGCACAACATTGTGGCATGGAAGCGATTGGCTAATTTGTCGGAGAATTTCATTCGTAAGGGTAGTCAAATTTACGTAGAGGGAAAAATCCAAACCCGAACTTGGGAAAAGGATGGAGTTAAACATTACATGACTGAAATTCTGGCTGACACCATTAATTTGCTTGGTAAAAAACCGGAACATATCGATCCGCTGAATGTTGTTGTAGCTTCGCCTTCAGATGTAGTTGAAGAACCACCACACGTTGAAGACGATTTACCTTTTTGAAAACTTCTAGAATGCAAATTTAAAACCGCTGCAAGCTTTGTAGCGGTTTTTATTTGCCCTAGAATGATTGGATATTCTAAACGATTATTTAATTTCCGGATTGGGATGACAGAATTCCAATTCTGTCTTTATATTTACAATTAACTGAACTCCAATTCTGTCTGCATATTTGCAATTGACAGAATCGGAATTCTATCATCCCGTTAAAAAAAAACGGCTGAACTTCATTTTCTGAAATTCAGCCGATTATAATTTGGGATTAAAAAATGGATACTTCCAAATGTTTCAATTATTCTTCCAGTTATTATTCTTCACTATTCTTGAGTTTTTACAATTCGCAATTTGGTATAAACAGCGTATAAGATAGCTAGAGTTAAAAGAATCCACCAACCTTCACCTACCGGAATAGGTTCTTCAATTGGATTGCCACCTGGATCTGAACCACCCTGAAGTGCTCCATAGCCTGCTTGTTGACGGTTACTTGTAGAATCACTAAATATTGACATATCAATGCTCATGGCAGTGAAACCTGTGTTTTGAGGCCCTGAATTGTTGTTGTTTGAACCTCTGTTTGAGCTATATGAAGGCAAACCACCTCCAGCACTACCTCCACCTCCAGCACTCGCCTTTTCGATGTGACTAGAGCCTGACTGATTTACAGCATAAGTGGCATTGTTTTTATTTGAGCTGCCACTAGTATTCGCCACAGCATAGTTGGCTTTATTTTTTGGCTTGTTGGTATATGTTG
>JBAXAD010000137.1:0-9883 GCA_037142715.1 Paludibacter sp.
AACACTTTCAATTGAACTGTATTGGTTAATGATTCTTCCATTCATGTCAGAAACCCTGACTAAAAATCCTTTGTTACTAGATTGATTAAACAGAACATTGAATTCAGTTCCATCCTGATTAGTATAAACCAAACAGTTTGATTGCTGAGTCAAAGATACATCTTTCAATCCGCTTATGGTAGAGCTTTTCACTGAATAAGAATATAAAATATCGCCGTTTTTGGATGTAGCTGTTTCATCTTTAGGTAATTTAGAGTTTATATAATCAACCTTCACACTATCAGGGTTTACTGTAACTTTTAAATGCCCACTTCCTTTCAGCACGGTTCCTGAAAATGCTGCTGCATTAGCTATATAACCCAATGCATAGGAAGAATCTGCAGGCATAGGAACGGTTTGATATACCATTTTATCCAGATTTTCATAGGCATAAACATGGTCGTGCCCCTGAAAGAATACATTTACATGATTGGCAACCATAAGTTGATGAATAGGCATTGGCCATCCCGGACGGTTTATTGCAAATTTATTTGTTCCATTATCCAAGCCACCCCACTCAAAGCCATCAGCAACATTTATTCCGCCTCTTGTTTCGCCCATTACGTGGTGAGTGAAAACAAATTTATATTTTGCTTTACTTGTTTCAAGTGTAGTTTTAAGCCAGTCGTATTGCGTTTTCCCAATGGTCCAATCCCAGTTTCTGGGCTTGTTATTTGCAGTATAATACCGCCACCCATCGACTACAACAAACAAAGCATCGCCCCATTCAAAAGCATAATAATTCTGAGGTTTTCCCATGCCAAAAGGTTCTTCTTCATTATTGCCGGTATAAAAACCATCAGGTTCTGGGTTGGGATAATAGGTTTTGCGCCAAAGAGTTTCGTAAGTTGCCAGATTATTGGGTGGAGTTTGTAGCAGGTAATAACCGCTCTCACCTTCGTGATTACCCTGGCAGAACAAAAATGGCATGGAATGACATGCTACTCCCAGCAACGGTCGGTTATCGAGCATTAATTGTTGAACCTCTGCACTGGTAATGGTGGTGGCTGTATGGTCGTCACCAAACGTGTCGCCCAAATCAAGCATAAAATCAGAACCCTCGGTTAACATATTATTCAGCGTAATTGCCCAAAGAGGGTGATAGCCTTTTTTGTCGTATGGATGCGGGTCGGCTTCGATGGTAAATACAAACGGGCTGCCCTTTTTACGCTGTGTGATGAATTTATGTTCCGTTCCGGCCAGAAAAGTACTAGTTCCAACTTTGCGGTAGCGGGTACGGTAATAGTAGCGTGTTTCGCCCAGCAGTCCTGCTATTTTGGTGACCACCGGCTGACCAACCACACTTGTAACAACTGGCGTAGAACTTGTGTAATTTCCACTCGAAACACCGCATTCGATATAAGTATCCACCTGGGAATCGAACAAAATACTTGCAGTAATCGATGTATCGGTTGGTCGTCCGAGAATCTCTGTAAACGTCTGGGCTGCAACCCAAACCGCATTTACAGTCAATGTCAGGATAAGAATATATTTCTTCATGATTAATAAGACTAATTTTTACTATAACTGTTTAATAAGCTTTATTGTTTGAATAGAATTTCCTGAACTTACTTTCAGAAAATAAATACCAGAAGCCGCACCTGAAAAATCATTGTTCTCAATTTGTTTTCCTTTCCAAATGCTTTGTCCAACGGTATTTAATAACTCATAACTTTCAAGTCCAGTTGCGTTTTGTAAACTGATTTTAGTCGAAAATGGGTTTGGTAATACAGAAATATTTTTTGAACCTTTAATATCATTTGTACCTGTTGGATACATCTCAATAAAATTCCCTGGAGTCAGTGTTTTCCCTGTAAATGCTGTATAATCGAGCGGATATTTATACACCCTGAAAACCGAATTCATCGTTTCACCGGCATGAGTTGCATCCACATCGGGCGTTGTTCCCTGTGTAATAACGCCTGTTTTCTGCACCGGACAAATATATCGCCACACAACTACTCCCGAATAAGTTACTTCTCTGAATTCGCCAGTTGTGCCATTGCAAATAATGGTATTTCCATTGGGCAAGCGGTAAGCACCCGAAATATCCTCGGCATACATAGGGTAAGTGGCATCTGCTTTATAGGTCCAGGTGAAATTGGCTGGTCCTACGGCCGTTCCTGCCACCATCGAGTAATTTCCATTGGCATCGCAAGCCGGTGTAAATTCATCAGCAGTCGAATAATTTCCACGTCCAAGACCGTTATTAAAGCATGTCAAATTTCCGGCACCGGGGTTACCAGGTTTAATCCATTCTACATCATGTTGTTGGTAATAGCGTTCATTGCTGGCATTACCGGCACCATAGCAAACCGGATTTCCCCAACGATAAATTAAATCACCGCCTTTTCCACGTTTTCCACCGGCGTGACTTTTCGATTCGGCCATGGTGGTACTATGGTCGATTATCCACACTTCACTATTACCGCGAACACTCAATGCAATCTGGTCAAAAGTCGGATTATAGTCAATCGAATTCATGTGATTCCAAAATGATGGCAAATTTCTTCCATCTCCATCACAATCCACCAATTCAGGATGCTGCGCCGGAGTTCCATAATTTAATTTTGTAGCGTCAAAGTTCTGAATCAAATGATCCCAAGTGTGCCATTCCCAAACCACGGTTCCACCTTTGGGATAAGTTGGTTTAATTTCAGCGACATAATCGGGTACCATATACCCTTTGGTGGCAACGTCCTGATATTTAGCTGGATTAAAGCCTGCAGCCAAACAATCAGCCAATGTTTTCTTTTCAATAACCAGCATGATTATATTCCCGTTGGGTAACAATTTAAAGTCGTGGTGCTGCATATATGTATCGGTAGCAAAGTCAAGTTGCCATAACAAATTATCGTCCCAGTCATATTCTTCAATCCGACCACCTTCACCGCCACCAGAGCTCAATTTACTTCCCGTAGTCATGCACGACCGAAGCAAATGTCCGTTTTCAAGTAAATAAACAGTTTGTCCCGGAGGATAAATACTGTTAGACCATTGATGAACTACCCGGCCTTCGTTGTTAATCAAGTAAGTAGTGTGAAACTGCTTGGGGGCAAATAAAGTATAGCCTTTGTACACTTTTGATGTGTCGTTGAGAAATAAGCCGACGGTGCGTGTCTGTGCAAAGTTTGTAAAAATGCAAGTAATTATTGCTGTTACTAATAATAATCTCCTTTTCATAAAATAATTTATCTAATTGGTAAATAGTAAATATTTAAATGGTCAATGTTCCTATCTTGTAAAAATGATTTTGTTTCCTACTTTTATATTGTTATTCATAAGCACATAGCAATAAAGTCCACTGTTTAAGCGGTTGCCCGAATCATCAGTTCCGTCCCAAACCAGAGAATTTTTTCCTGAAAAGAACATTCGGTTGGCCAGATTTTTAACGGCTTTTCCATTTAAATCGTAAATAACTACGCCGAGTTTTTGGTCGGTTGGCAACTCAAACTCAATATTTGTAATTACGCTGAACGGATTGGGATAATTCTGACTCAAAACACCATTGTTTATCTGCTCCGCAATTTTTTGAATGAAAGTAATATCTGTAGGCACCAAATAGGACGGATCATAACCAGTCATAGTTTTTCCGGGTGTGAGGTCATGTCCATTCAATGCTGGGTGATTCGAAGTGTATCGATAAGCTCTGAAAGCTGCATTATCTGTTGGATAAGTATCAGTTTTTATTTTTTTGATACCACTGCGCGTAAATGGATTTATATATTCCCAAACAATGGAAGTATCAGTTGGACAAACTTCAAAAAAATGCCCGGAATTCATGGCACAAATAAAGGTATTTCCATTCGGCAACCGTTGTGCGCTTGAACCAATGGTGCTGAAAAAAGAGGTATTGTTCTTACTTGAATAGTTCCAAACAACTTGTTTGGAAATGTTTTTCTTTTCTTTCATCAAATTTGAATTAGCAGGATTTACAATATTATATCCTGCTGTTGGCGGGTCAACATAAGTAGTTGTTTTAGTTCCCGAAGAATTCAAATATCCGCTGATTTCAAAAATATACGATTGCGGGGTCATTTCATAGAGGTTCTGTCCATTATTGAAAATCAGGAAATTCCCTTCTCCATTCAAACCCGGTTTAATCCACTGAATATCGTGTGCCCCACCAATTTGTTTGTTACCCGTAGATGTTTTCTCTGGATTGGTGGAAAATGATGGTGCTAGTCCCTGACCGTATTTATATGGATCACCAAAACGGTACAGAAAATTTCCCGCCGAGGATGCTGCCAAAGCCACCGAAGCCGCAGAATCATTTTTCACAAAGGTGTTTCCGTGATCTATCACATAAAATTCACCGTGTACCGAATTGATCACTACCTGATCCAATTGCTGATTATAATCCATTGAATTACAATGCAACCAGTCGCTTTTCAAGGGATTTCCTGCCATATTGATGTTGATTCTGCCGGGCGTATTTTTTATAACGCCGTAAGTAGCTGTTTTGGTAGCATCATAATCCTGTACAACATGGTCGAAAAATGCCCATTCCCAGATAATTTTTCCGGCACGATTTACTTCCACCACCACATCCAATTGTACTCCTGTATAAGTTCCGCCTTGTGCCATTGTCGGATTTGCCCCAGCTGCCAAACATTGAGCAGAACTGTAATCTTTATTGGCAACGTACATAAAAGTAGAATCGCCCAACTTGGGATTGTAGATTTTCACAAAGTCGTGATGCGGATGATAATTCATTCGTTTTTCGGTATATGTCCAAACCGTGTTGCCATTCCAATCGAGTTCTTTCCAAATATTGGAATTACTAGGGTCGCCACCAACAGCATCGAGGAGCGTTCCACCTTCTGTAAAACGTGGATTAGTTCCAATTTTCCAGGTGTGAATCACATGCCCTTCCATGTCAATCAGATAGCTGGTGCCACCCGAACCAAAAAGCGTGTAGCCATTGTAGGCTTTGGAACTGTTCCAGTAACGAGTTTCTGTTGGAATGAAAAAACATTCCTGAGCAAACAAAGAAAGGCTGAATAAACAAAATAAAATGACCCCTAACCCCCTAAAGGGGACTTTGGTTTTACTATTGTTTTCTGATTTTTTGATACTTGTTCTCATATCTATCGTATTTTAATTTGGAGCAAACTTTAGAATTTAATGGTTTAAAATGATTTTCCTTGAAAAGTATTGGCTGTCAAGTTGAATTTTAATCAAATAAATACCGTTTGGTGAATTTCTGGCATCCCATTGAACCGAATGAGTTCCTACATCAAGTTTATTATTAATAAGCATATTAATCTGCTGTCCTATTGCATTATAGATACATAAACTTACTTGTTGAGGCTCAGATAATGTGAATTCAATTTTAGTCACCGAGCCAAATGGGTTTGGATAATTTTTCAATCCAATTTTAGTTGAATTATCTATAACCTGATCAATTGCTGTAATGCCTTTTACAAACTTCCGTGCCACCCTAAAACCAATGTGATACCACGGATGTACAGGGTCGAGCGGTCCGCGAAAATAAGAAGGATTCCTGTTTGAAACGCGTGAATGTCCGTCGTCAATTCCGTTTACAATATCGCCATTGTACCAGCATCCACCACGCATTCCCTTGTACTGTTTGCCATCGGGCATAGCTGAACCCGAAGCTGGTCCTTGTGGATTGCTTACCGGACTGCTGCTGTAATAAGTCGACGAATACCAGTCGTTGATAAATTGCCATACATTACCGGCCATATCCACCAAACCATAACCGTTGGTACTATTGGCAGTCTGATAATTGGCTGCACTTCCAGGCCAGTTGAAGTCGGTTTTTTGTTTCAAAGTTCCATCGTAAAACCCAACAGGTGTTGAAAATGGATATAGATTTACGTCGGTACTTTCGTACGGATCGCCAGTTGATGGCCAGTTGGCGCGAGTTTTATCGGCTTCGGTATTATTTCCCCACGGATAATTGTAATATGGATTAGTTTGTCCACCTCGGGCTGCATATTCCCATTCGGCTTCGGTAGATAATCGATAGCCATTTTTGCTGAAATCACAGATACCGCTTGTAAGATTGTAACAAGGCGTTAAACCATTTTGCGTGCTGAGCCAGTTGCAGAAAGCAATACAGCCGTACCAACGCATTCCCACCACGGGGTGATTGGCACGAAAATCGGCTATCGAAAAGGTTTTCCCATCGAAACTAATGCTGTAATACGAGGCATATTGATTGGTATAGCAATAAACGGAATCGAGCCCAATGCCGTAAACAATTTTGTTTTTTACGGTTATCAATCCCGCAGAATAAGCCGAATTCAAGTAAGTCAAATACTGTTGATTGGTGACATGGGTTTTGGCCATATAAAATGAATCGATCTTTACATCGTGCAGTGGCAGCTCGTCGCTTGGATGTTTCGGGTCAACAAAGCCAATATGATCGCCCATGGAGAATGTTCCAGCAGGAATCATCAGGTCGGTGATGTTCAAACTTGCATTGTCCAACCCACCGCGCACCAAAATCACATATTTATTTACCGTTTTGGTGTCGTATGTCACCACGCCATAATCGGTATTAAAATCCCATGCAACCGTAGGTGTTTTGTACTGACTGGTAGACGACCAGTAAAACGCCGAAGTTACAATATTTGGAAAATAAGTCTTATTGACAGACGGTTTTATGCGCGAAACATCGTTGAGCGATTGCAACTCCTTGATATTCGGCAATCGCCAATCCGATTTAGCTCCCAACGTAACCGTTTTAGCATAAGCCAACGCCGCTTCCCAATTCATAGATGTTGTGGGCGACAATTTCTGCCAAATCAATCCGGTATAATTATCTTTGATAGTGCCATCTCCATTATCGGTAAAATGAGCCATCGTAAAAGTGGTGCTTATTGGATTACGCACCGCCCGAACATGAAAATACTTCGTTCCACCAGCGCTTATGGTTTCTGTTTTAGGATGATTGCCAATGCCACCTCCGGCATTGGTAGCCCAGATATTTGTTGCGTTATCAGCCTGTTTTTCGCTGCTCCACCAGTATTCGGCAATTGTTTTGGTAAAAATAGTAGTATTTAGAGCAGGATTGTTGTTGTCGAAAAGATGAATGCTGAAAAGTTCTATTGCTGTTGGCATTCGCCAGTCGGTATAACCGGCTAATGTAAGTGTATCTGAATAGCTCACGGCCTTTTCGAAAGTCATTTCGCCGCCATCGGTTTTTTGCCACATCAAACCTGTATTATTATCGGTCACGGTGCCGTCGGCATTATCTTTATACGAAAGTGGATTTATCACATAGTCAGCATCTTCGCCCACTGTTGTTGTGTAGCTGGTTGTCTGACCAGTGTCGGGCAGTTTGAATGGCAGGAGCTTTTGAGCCTGTGCATTCAGCATCAAAACTCCGAAAAATAATATGAAGTATCTTTTTTGCATATCACAATACTATTTTAATGGTTTGACTTGCATTTTTAGAACTGACATTCAATAGAAAAAGACCCTGATTTATATTTGTAGGCAAAGGCAATAAATTCGTTCCTTTTGTTAATTGAATGTTGTTTTGCGTTGAAATACATGCACCTGCTAAATCATAAATATGTAGCTGCACTTCTGTTTCAAGTTCTGATTTCAAAAATACAGTTTTTCCCGATTGATAAATTTCCAGCGTTTTAGAATTTTCGGTGGGAGAATTTACTGCCGAGATAACTTTCGGTTTAACACTGAAAGTACGACGGATAGCTCCATTTATCTGATTCAAAGCTGCATTATCCATATGGTAACCACCAATATAATCCACTTTGGCACTGTCCTGATTTACGCTCACGTTGATATGTCCCGAGCATGGCAAAAGTGTTCCGGTTACATACCCATAACCTGCAGCACTAGTGGTGCTTGTATATTGTGGCAACGATGGTTGCGGAACTTCTAGGTATACAATGCCGTCTTTGGGCTGCTCCACATACAAGTGGTCATGACCATGAAAATAAATCTGTACGCCATTTTCTACCATGATTTGATGAATCGGTTTTCCCCAACCCGGACGTTGTGTATCGAAACCATACGAACCATCGGCATTTTGCCCACCCATTTCGGCCAGGTTCACCCGTTCCGATCCTCCTCGTCCCTCTTTATCGCCACCAACAATTTGATGTGAGAACACAAATTTATACTTGGCTTTGCTGTTTTCCAATGTGCTGCGAAACCAGTCATACTGTGCTTTCCCCAGCGTGAAACCCCATGCATCGGAAGGCTTAATGGGTGTAAATTCATAGGGGTCAATCACCACAAACAGGGCATCTCCCCAGTTCCATGCATAATAGTTTTCACGTCTGCCCATGAAAACGTCACTCAGGTCATTTCCGGTATAAAATCCATCAGGCGTGGGATTAGGATAGTATTTTTTGCGAATGGAATTGGTAAGGTTAAACTCGTCAGTAGACTGACTGGTATTGAGCCAGCCCAGTTCGCCTTCGTGGTTACCCACTACAATGTACAACGGCATAGAGCTACATACATTATCCCAAAAATTGCGATACAACAGGTTGCGTTGTTCAATATAGTAACTGTTGACAATGGGAAATTTCTCCGTCATAAAGTTATCGCCCAGGTCAATCATAAAGTCAGGTTTCAGTTTGACTTCGTTTTGCAGCGTATTCCTGAACGTGTAATAATTGGAGTTTTCGTCCAAATGCGGGTCGGCTTCCACGGCAAACGAGAAGTTCTGTCCCGCACTGCGTTGCGTCATAAAACTGCCCGAAATTCCTGCTTTGAAAGTGCTTTCGCCACTCAATTTATAATACAATTGATAAAAATATTGAGTGCTGGCGTTCATCCCGCTCATGGTCATTTCAATGGGCTGATTGGCCTGAAACTCGGCAACTGGAGTTTGCAACGATAAATTACCGGCACTGGTTCCGTAGGCCAAATAAACCGACATGCGTTTGTCCGACAATGCGTTAAACACAATGGATTTATCGCTGGGAACACCCAGTAAACCTGAAGCAATAAAATCGCCGTAAAAGCGGATATCCACCTTGTAAACAGATACTCCAGCAGTGATAAACAACAGATTGTTGTATTTGCCGCCAAAGCAAAGATTCCGAACTTTTTCGCCAACTGGAAGGGTTATTGAACCAACCAATGTGGCCGATTTATCGTAAATCTTCACGCCACCATCGCCAAAAGCCACATAGATATTTCCAAAAACGTCAGACGTGATGCCATCTATCTCGCCCGTTCCGGCGACTTTCAAAAACACCTTTTTATTCTTGGACAGGTCCACCGTACTTTCATTGGTAAGCGCGTAGGTGTAAATGGTGTTGGTGCTGCTTTCGCACACGTAAAGCGTTTTCCAGTCCTGCACAAAGGTGAGTCCGTTGGGTTTCACCAGCGTACTGTCAAGCAAAACAGGTTTTGTGGTGGCATTGTACGGAATGCAATACAAGCCCTGAAAAGTCAACTCGCGACCGGTAACGCCAAAATCGGGGTCGGTAAAATAGACAGAACCGAGGTAGCTTAGGGTCACATCGTTGGGCGAGTTCAGGCGTTTACCATTCCATGTCGACATCAACGAAGTCTGATTGCCCAGCGTATCCATTTTGATAACATCATGCTGGTTATAGCGGCAAACATAAAACTCGTTTCGCTTGCTACAGGCTATGCCGTTGGGGTTGCCAACGCCCGCGACAAACACCGAAAGCCCTTTTTCCTCGCTCCATTTGTATATTTTATTGCCATTTACATCGCTGAATACCAAATAGCCGTCGGGGTGCCATTCTGGTCCTTCGGTAAACAGAAGTCCGGTGGCGATTTGAACGGGCATAAGATTGTCGAAAATGCCTGCAGATAATTCAATGGGAATTAAAAGGCAAATCCATAGTATGTATTTAAA
>JBAXAD010000138.1:0-9835 GCA_037142715.1 Paludibacter sp.
CTGACTATCCACGAACTGTCCAAACTGCTTGTTGTTTTTCCACAGTTTAACAAACGCATCCGCCACGCCGCGTGTACCATTTTCCCAAGTTGGTTTCACCGATGTTCCCTGCAATTTCATCAGGTCAAATTGCTTGATGATATAGTACAATGCATCAGCACTTTTGCGAATCAAATGCCAATTTTTGGCTTGCGGTTTGCGAATGTCGCCACCGTACCATTTATTGCCCTTCTCGCCACTATCCCAGAAAAATCCAGAAGGGGAAATACCGTTGGGGAACAGCCAATTGAAGTTGGCCACCACATTATCACGCGTTTCTTGATTGGACGAAAACAACAAAGGATAGGTGCTTATCATGCCGCCAGTCCAACCTATCTGCCAGTCCTGCAAGAACATGCTCCGCATTCCGATGGCATAATATCCCCATTCTGGCACGAAGTTTTGCGTGTTGAATTTCTTTTCGATTAAATCATAACAAGCAGAAAAAGGAATTTGTGGAGCAATAGTGGATACTGGACACAATTCTTTTCTGATTTGGAGTATTTATCAAAAATGGTTTGAATCTTTTCAGCCTTGAATTGGTGTACTCGAAACGTAAATTTGACTTCATCACCTTGCTTAAAATCAGCAGGTTGGTCAGTTGACGGTGCTTGATTGTCGCAAATTTGATATTTTACTCGCTCCCGCACCAAAGGCGAACAAAGGCTGATAACTGCATTTTTTCGGTCGCGCGATTCTTCGATATTCATCCCAAAATCACCATAAGTATTGGCTTGCAGCGTCGTCAGAAAAAATCCCTTCTGGGTAGTAACCGATTGAAATCCAACACATGGCAATGCCATACTTCCGCTACGTTCTTGAATTAGCGAAACGCCATCAGCAATGTTCAAACGTGGAATATCGGAGATAATCATCGGTTTATCTTTACCTATATCTCGGGCATCGTTCAGCTTTGGAGAATACGGAATTCGGCGTGACTCGTAGCGATTACCATTGTAAGCCGAAGCGGGTAGAAGCACGTAATTGTCTTTGTTCCAATCACTAAACTGAAATTCAACCAAGGTAGCTGCCGACTTCTCAAATCCTTTTGTCAGACGAAATGTCACCAAAAATTCAGATGTTTCAGTATCGATTTGTTTTTCAACTTTACTTACTTCCCACGTTCCTGTTTTCGTTTGAATGCCATTTTGATTATCAACAACTTGTCGCCCCACCATTTTATTGTACAACGAATGGTCGTATTGTTGCACTGCAAAATGGATGTTATAATTCAAACCAGATTGAATAGATTGTGCATCAACAGTTTTAATTGTAAAATTCAACGTGAAAAAGAGTAAAATAATTTGTATTGCTTTGTTCATGACAAAAATGTCTATTTAAGTGTAATTGCCTATCAGCTATTGAACTTGACATGGGGCTTTGCCCCAAACCCCACTCACTTTTTTGCCTTGACGCAAAAAAGTAAGCAAAAAAAGTCAAGACTTCGCCTGCTTCGCTCGAAAAATTTGTCGTTCGTAAGCTGAAAACTTTTAAACTCGCACTGACGAAATACGTCAGCACTCAAACAAAAAAGTTTTCTACGCTTACTTCACTCCATTTTTCGGCTCACCAGACGAGGTCGATCCAATCCGACCATTAGTAAAAGAAATAACAGTCATATTTTTAAACAAATAGTATTTAAGGTCGCAAAAATCCCCTTAGTCTTTCTTTGTGTTCATAGTACCATAGTGGTAAAAAATCACTGTAAATCAGTCCTAAACGGCGTTGCGGGCAAATTTTCATTATTATACAAATTCATTTGTGGGCACAACCGCCATCCAGCACGTACTGCTACTGGATTATCCACGCCTTCGGCAGTTACAATTACTTTGTCTTTCACTATTTCGGCTTTTGCAGGTACAAAAACTTTATCATCACCAGCAATAGTAAAATCCTTTAGTTCAGCACATTTTGCCACTAAACCAGTGCCAACGTGTGTAAAAGTAAGGATAATTTTATTACCATCCACTTTCATTGATTGGTAAACTGGTCCTGAATACTCGATTTTTTCACCATAAGCTACTGCTCTAGCTGCCAAAACCAATCTTTCGCCAACGGGTTGTTTGTTGCCTGGATGCACATCCAGCGTATCATCCAAATCATAAGTAACTGTCATGGATGTTTTTGGCACTTTCTGCCAAGTCAACAATTGCGCTTCTTTGAGCTCGGGAAAATGATTTTTCCAGCCCGGAATCTGCACAATCAGAAACGGAAAATCGCCTTGTTTCCAAGCTGTTCTCCAATTATTGATTAAGGCCGGAAGTAAGGTTCTATATTGCAAACCACGACTGGCATTGGCCTCGCCCTGATACCACACTGCACCTTTTATGGCATAAGGAATGAGCGGAGAAATCATTGTGTTCCAAAGTCCAGTAGGACCGCCACGCTCGGCAGGACTCATTGGAGCAGTCGGTTTCTTAGGCAACGCTTTGCCTTGTAACACCGCAACGGTTGAATCTTTTGTGAATTGCTCGGCCAATGAAGCTTGATTCAACTGAAAACCTTGAAGTTTGGCAGGAAATTCCTTGATGGCTTTGTTGTAATTTTCCATAATGCTTTTCAGCTCTGGAAACGACTCCAAAGTTTCTTTGCTCATCCAGTTTTCGCAAGCCGTTCCGCCATACGACGAATTGATAAGGCCAATTGGCACATTCAGTTTTTTGAACAAATCCCTTCCAAAAAAGAAAGCCACTGCCGAAAAATTCTCTGCATTTTTGCTGTCGCACACATTCCATTTGCCATTCACATCATCAACGACAGCAGGAATGTCGGTCGATTTTTTCAAGGGAACAGAAAACTGATGAACAAGCGGATAGTTTTGTGCATCTTTCAGCACTTCAGCCACTTTTGGGTAATCTCCCAACGCCCTGACAGAACGCAAAGGGAAACCCATATTACTTTGACCGCTGCAAAGCCACACTTCGCCCACCAAAATATTTTTGAGAGTAATCACATTTTTACCCGTAATTACCAGATTCTGAGGGATGCTATTTTCTTTCATCGCTTTCAGTTTCAGCATCCATTTGCCATTTTCGGCCACGGTTTCAACTTTCTGACCGTTAAATTCAACGGTTATTTTTTCTCCATTATCGGCTGTTCCCCAAATTGGAACTTCCACAGCACGCTGAAAAACAGCATTGTCACTAAATAAACTGTTGGGCTTAACACCCGCTGCACTCAACTTGCCAACAAGTACAAAGGCAAGAAATAAAATCGTTAATACATTCTTTTTCATGGGATTAAATTTATTGTTTTATATTTTTAAATTACTTTGTTTTTCAATTACCCTATTAACTAATTATCTAATTAATCAATTTCTATCCAATATCTCCGTTCCATTTCCATCCTTTGCCGGCATGGTTTCAAAGCGTTTTATTTCCTTGTCGGTAGGCAGTTTTGTGCGGTATTCGTCAGTAAACAGGCCAATTTTATCCAGTGGAATAGCTTTAAATTCGGGTAAATCGGTAAAGACTTTTGCATCTGGTTTCAGGTTCAGTTTGAAGTTTTTAAAATCCACAAAACCTGGGTCTTCCTTGTAAGCTACATTTTTAAACTTAGCCGGAGCAGGTATCGCTGTGGTGTCATGTTCTTTGTTGCTCCATTCAAGAATGCGGTTTCGAAATGCAGTTTGAGTACTCATTGCAGAAACATTATTATAGACCTTGTTGGAATCCACCATGAACGGAAACGACAGTAATTGGAATCCATAGTTGCAATTCAGTGCAATATTGTTGTAGCACTCCATGTTCTGGGGATAATTCTTTTTGGCCTGTGAGCCTGATTTGTACAGAAAACCCGTTCCTCGACGTTTTGGGTCGCTGAAAAGTGCCACTAGATTGCCGTACACATGCACATCGCGGTGGTCGTTATCGAAATAAATGCCATCGCCAATGGGGCTATTATGGATAAAATTATAAGCTATGGTTTGATTTCCCATACGTTCGTACAAGTCATAACAATAAAAGGCACCCATATCATCGGAAACTTTGCAATAATCAAACACCTCATTGTACTCAAATTTCGAATCCCAACTTCCGTACAATACACCCACGTGCGGCGTATCATGTATCAGGTTATGAGCCACATACATTCCCACAGCCACATGATGACCGCCACCGCCGCCACCAGTAAATCCAACATTGATGCCGGGTTCGTAAATGCGTGTAATCTGACTGAAATGATAAATATGATTGTTCACGACTTTGAAATTTGCAGAAATTCTTGGGGTAACATCCTCATTTCCTCCCCGAAGCCAGATACCAGCAGCACCAAGGTTATACACATCGTTGCTCAAAATGGTATGACCCTTTCCACCATCCACTACAATACCGCGTTTTGTGATATTCCGAACGGTACAGCCAGCAATGAGGTTATTTTCGCCACCATTTATCTGAATGCCATTGTTCATGCTTTCCTCCACCGTAATGTTTTTCAGTTTTACGTTTGAAGCATTATTAATCTGAATGAGCGGAGCATTTATATCGGCAAGGCGCACACTTCCGACTGTAATTTTGGTTGGTGGATAAAAATACAATTTCTGGTCTTTAAAATCCACCGCCCACTCTCCCGGCATATCTACTTCTTCCAGCAGATTCATCAACCAATAAGGTTCTTTGCCATTGCCTTCAGGGCGGGTATATTTGTTGCCAATGCCACCTACAACGGGTTTACTGAGTTTAATGGTTTGGGCTAGCGTGTCAATTTCGGCAATGCGCACCGCTTCATTTTGCCACGGAATGCGCCAGAAACCTTTAATCCAAACACCACGGTCGAGGACATTTGCCCAACGATTGGTGCGTTTATCGCGGTATTCAAAAACTCCGGGGCGTGGCTTAACTGCCTCTTTCTGATTGGCAGCGTAAAAATTGGCCCAATCGGCATTTTTCGTTTCCTGTCCTCCACCGTTGATAATCACTTTTTTGATGGTCATGTCGCCAGAATTCGGATAGCGAGAAAGCGGCATGCGCTCATCGTTCATAAACAGGTCGATAATTCCACCATCATCGTTGAACAAATCGGCATATTTCTTTGCATTCTTAATATTCAGGGTTTTCAAGTCCAATTCCACAATTACGCCACGAAGTTTCGGGTCAATGCGCTGCAAGGTTGCTTTATCAGTAATTTTATGAAAATCAGAAGGTTTGATGGCAGTTGAACCACGCGCAATCACTTTTTCGTCGTTGTAGGCCGAGTATGTAGTTTGGTTATCTTCATGAGTAAGAACAAGCGGACTTTGCAAAGCGTAAATACCAGCACGAATAAAAACAGTGGCTTCCGAATCTTGTTTATGGGTTTTTCTGACTGTCCCGCGGGCTTTTTCGAGGGTGGCAAAGGGTTTTTCCTTTGTTCCGGAAAATTGGTCATTTCCAGCAGTACTTACAAAGTAGGTTTGTGCTGAAATACTCAACACTGATAAAACAAAAAGAAAGGCAATACTTATTTTTTTAGTGTTCATTATGGTCATCATTAAAGTTCAACGTTTATTTTTGTCGTTTTTGTTTCGTCAGCAACAGTAATATCAGCAATCCCATTGTTTACAACTGCAGAAATATCAGCTGGTTTGGATAAACTTAGTATTGTTTTTCCATCTTTTTTCAATGAAGAAAAAGACGTTGCCACCAATTTTTTCATCTTGCCAGCTTCATCAAATTGAATAGCCGCTAATCCATTGCAATTAATTGTATAAGAGCTATTTGCAATAGCGAATGTTTGAGCGTCTTTTATTCCAGTAAAGCTGTATGATCCGTCTTCGTTCTGCACTCCATTCTCAAATTCACGTTTGGAAACTCCAAGTTTGGAAACTTCAGCCACATTAAATGATTTTAAAATCGCTTTATCTTCAATCGCTTTCCATTGCTTGCTGATATTATTACCCTCAAAATCGTAAGTCGCCGAGCCTTCCACCATCAGTTTACCGCCATTGTCAACGTATTTTTTTAGAAAATCGAAGGTTGATTTACGCGCATATTGTGGATACAAAAATACCACTGCATCAAATTCATGTCCCTGAATTTCTGGTTTGCCATTTGCGTTGATTTTCAGACGGCCATCAGCAATCAAATCGGTAGGAACGAGCGCATTTAAATAACCTGCATTCCAAATTTCAACTGCTTTTTTCTCAATGTTCAGGCTATTATTTATATCTGTCATACCACGCTTTGTAGAATCGGGATACCAATTGACCAACGATTCCATGCCGAAAACCACCAACAACTTGATTTTTGGGAAAGATGGATTGAAACGATTTAAGAGCCTAGCTGCATTTTCCACTTTATTTATTTCTGCCAATGCCTCGGGCTTTTCAACGCTTACGCCCCAGTTTTGAATGTCGTTGATGGCGTGATAATGGGTTCTGATTCCGTAAGTTAAGTCGGAATATGCTTTGGTTGTAATTTTCTCCAGACTTTTGTTGTAGTACATATTGTACATCACATTTTTGGGATAAGTGAACCCAATTCCCATCTGCGTGGCTGTGGGTGTGCCCTCATCGCTGTGTCCGTAATCACGTTTTACGTTCCACCAATTCAAACCGGTTTGCCATATTTCGTCACCATCCAAAAAATTGTGATGCGTGTCGTGCAGTCCAATAAAAGTAGTCGGACCATAAAATTCCTTCCCTTTATCGTAAATAATGCGTTCCATGTTCATGGTACCACTGCGCATTACCGCCATATAATTGTTTATGGCTTTGATTCGTATTTCGGGTTTTCCAAGTGGTGCGTAACGCATATCAAGCAAGGTTTTGTACATTTCCATTCCAGTTGCAGACTTTAATTTTTCAGCCATTGCCAATGAGTACGGTCTTCCACGAAAAACCTCGTTTGCCTTTTTCAATTCCCAAGTGGTAGCCACACGCATATTGGTATATTCATCCAATCCCACGCCATCAAACGGAATATCCGAATAGCTTTTCAGAGCTTGAGTAAGGTTGGAAACGGCTTCAGCACTGTGATTACTGCAATAATTATAATAATGTTGGGTAAGAATAAAAGCTGTATATCCTTTCATTTTTTTGCCGGCATTGAGCTTCAATTCTACCGTTTCTTTGCTTTCAACGGGTTTACATTGTGCCGTAATATCGGTCAAACTACCTGGTTCATAAAATCCATCTCCTGCTTTGCGGAACGCATACACCTTGAATAATTCACTTTTGAGCAATGATTTCATGTCGCGTACGTGCTTGGCTTTCACTGAATAACTGCCTGCTCCGTTGTCGTCCAACGTAATTTCGCCCTCCTGAATCATCCTTTCGGTATTTTCAATCGGAACTTTATATTTTTTGTCCCACAGTTGCAACCCAATTTTCAAACCACGCTGATGTGCATATTTCACCAATCGTTCAAAAACGGGGTGCATGATTTCAGGTTTATAAAAGTCAACGCCATTTCTTGAGGTTAGAAAAATCAACGTGTACTTGCTGAGTTGGCACAAACTGTCAATTTTACCTTCAAACCGTTCGGGACTGAGCATGTCTTTGGAGAAAAACCAATAAGCTACCTGCGGATGATTTACAGCATCAAATGAAGCTATTTGATTGATAACTTTGCTTTTATCCTGACTGAAAGCAGTGTTTGAAAGCAAGAATAAGATGAATAATAAAAAAACAATGCGTGATTTAAAAAACTTAATACGGTTCATATTTGTAACAGATTTATTGTGTGATAATATATTTTGAAATGTTGTTCTATTGGCAATGCCAGAATTACTTCATTATTGCGAAAATTTACCGATTGAAAAAACGGAACGATAACAATTAAAAAATGATTTATTGGTTGATAATTACTTTATTGATGTTGCTTTTTGATTTTCCTGAAACTTGAACTGTATAAAATCCTTTCGGAAGTACTTTCGGACTATACATTTGATTCACAAGCTTTTCTTTGCAAATCATTCGTGCATTGGCATCAAAAATACTTACTACAGAGGCTGAATCAAATTTGGTTTTCGACTCTAAAATAATACGTCCTTCTTTCGAAAAACACACATATTCGGTTGAATTATCCGAAACAGAATTAACTGCTGTAGGTGCATCTATAGTTCCAACAATCATGATATGACTGAAAATCAAATTATTGTAACAGTAGCCAGCAAATCTTTTTCAATTCTAAAAACACCATAAGTGGAATTTGTACCACCAATGGCCGCATTTACCTGAACTATTTTATTGTTGTTGTAACGAGTTTTGAACCAGTTCATAATATTATCGCGCCAACCAACGGCATTGGTAATGCTACCGCCAAAAGAACCAACACGCACAGAATCACCCGCCGTGGCTTTTGCAAAAAAGTTGGGTAAACCCTGCCGCTGACTGAACTCTACCGTATCGCGCAATGGCCAAGCTGCAAAGGCATTGGCAGAGAAAAGTAAGATGATAATTAATAAAAAAAATGGTTTCATAAAAAAAGCCCCCTAATCCGTCAGCAGACGGAGGAATAAGAATGATTTGCTTAATGATTAATTGAAATCTTTTGAGTTTTTGAAATTTGGTTGTTTTCAATTTTTATAAGATACAAACCGTTTGCGAATGTAGAAACATCTAGTTTTGTAATCCGTTCTGCACATTTTATTTTCTGAATCGTTTTTCCCGAAATATCTATAATGGAAACAATGGCATTTTCGGTATTTTCAATCATCAAAAAGTTATTCGCCGGATTAGGATAAAGCTTAAAATCACCAACTTCGTTTTTGTTGTCATTCAACCCCGAAATTGTTGGTGTTGGTAAAGTTTGGTCGGTCGAAACCTTCAATTTACCACTTGCATCCACTGTCATTTTTACAATTCCGGCTCGCTCGCGCCAGGGTGCTGCATCATCGTTTCCAAATATTGTAGCCCACAAACCACCTTGTGTATCAGCAAAGTAACTTGCATTTCCACCACATGGCAATGCTTCGTGCCAGTCGTGGAATTTTCCGGTCAAACTGTCGGCTATCCCCACATAACTGCTGAAACGGTTGGTGGAAATCATGGTATTGGTAGTTGAAAGATAGTATTTGCCGTTGGTTTTGAACAGAAATCCGCAATTCATCAATTCGTAATACACTTTATATTTATTAATGGAATCGTTGAAAATGGTTGTTTTTGTCAAATCAGTTTCCAAAGCGACATTAATGTATGGCCCTTCTGCTTTTCCGGTAGCACTTTTCAGTAATCGGCTTCCGATTACAGGATTACCAAAAGAAATATAATAATTCCCCTCAAGATAATGAATTTTTGTATTCCAAATTGCCCTGAATTGTTGGTCGTAGAATAAGTTCCAAGTTTTATCTGCCGATGTTGCATCATTTTCAAAACTCCATACCAAACCGATATAGGTCCAGTTTTTCAAATCCAATGAACGCCAGAGATTGACACCTTCATTGTGATAATAAATCGAATTGTCGGACATGGCACCCGTGAGATAGTAGGCATTATCGGCACCCACGCAAATACTCACATCACGGAGCGAAACGTTGGGAATCAATGCGGTGATATTTGGAATCAATCCCGCAGTGACAGCCGCTTTGGTGGTGGTTTTCAGCACCAATGCCGCTTTCACGTTTACCGCTTGCGAAACAGTTGAGGAACCTTGCGCATCGTAGGCAATTGCCTTCAAAGTGTGTGCCCCAACCGAATAATTGCGGGTATTCCACAAATAGCTGTACGGATAAATTAAATCGGTGCTTAACAGCGCATTATCAATGTAAAATTCAACTTTGGAAATGGGCAAAGTGGAAGTGGCACTGACCGAAAAGCTGATAGCACCACGCGCTACCCAACCCGAATCGGGAGTAAGGTATGGGCTAATCAGTTTCAATG
>JBAXAD010000139.1:0-9771 GCA_037142715.1 Paludibacter sp.
TTAACAATTAAAATTAAATAAAAATCAAAATGGAAAAGCAGAAAAGAAAAGAGTTATTAACAAAATACCAACAATAAATTGAAAAATAATAAAAAAATCTGAAATTAAAAAATCGATGGAAGCATTAATTCATCATTTTAAATTATTTACCGAAGGATTTTGTATTCCTGAATCAGAAGTATATGCCGCAGTAGAAGCCCCTAAAGGGGAATTTGGTAAGTATTGGTTGCTATATTTTTCTTTATTTCAATTTTCATTTTAAATAGCAAAGGTTTAAGTTTTTCAATACTAATTTAATTCCCCTTTAGGGGCTAGGGGTCACATGTTCAAAAAAATTACCCGTGTAGTTTGGATATTGTCTGTGGTTAGTCTGTTTACAGATGTGGCAAGTGAAATGCTGTATCCGATTATGCCCATTTACCTCAAAAGCATTGGTTTTTCCATCATGATAATTGGAGTTTTGGAAGGAATGGCGGAAGCTACTGCCGGACTTAGCAAAGGTTATTTTGGGAAACTGTCTGATTCTACTGGTAAACGTGTACCTTTTGTGCAGGCAGGCTATATTTTAAGTGCCATTGCCAAACCTATGGTGGCATTTTTCACACATCCAATCTGGATTTTCTTCGTCCGCACCACCGACCGCTTTGCCAAAGGAATACGTACCGGAGCACGTGATGCCATTCTTTCCGACGAGGCTACTCCCGAAACCAAAGGTACAGTTTTTGGATTTCATCGCGCCATGGATACCGTTGGTGCAGCCCTTGGACCAACCTTTGCTCTGGTTTATTTGTATTTTTATCCCGGCAATTATATCATGCTGTTTTACATTGCATTTATCCCCGGATTTATTGCCATTATTACCACTTTATTGCTCAAAGACAAAACTAAATCCAAACCACCAACCCATAAAAATGTTTCGTTCTTTTCCTTTTTCGGTTATTGGAAAACAAGTCCTGTTGTATATCGCAAATTGCTGATTGGCTTATTATTATTTACATTATTCAATAGTTCGGATGTGTTTCTATTGCTCAAAGCCAAGGATGCAGGATTGGATGATATACACGTCATTGGAATTTATATTTTCTACAATTTGGTGTATGCGCTGTTTGCCTTCCCAGTAGGGGCATGGGCTGATAAAATTGGTCTTAAACGCATGTTTCTGATTGGATTGGGATTGTTCTCCATCGTCTATTTTGGATTCTCCATAAACACTAACCTTTACGTATTTCTAGGTTTATTTTTCCTTTATGGGCTTTATGGTTCTGCCACCGAAGGCGTTTCAAAAGCATGGATTAGCAATATCTCCGACAAAAAAGACACCGCCACTGCCATTGGTACATTCTCTGCACTTCAAAGTATTTGCACCATGGTGGCAAGCTCTTTGGCGGGAATAATCTGGTATACTCTTGGTGCTAAAACATTGTTTGTAATGAGTGGAGCAATGGCGTTGGTGGTGATTGTTTATTTGTGGAGAATGAGCGAGGAATAAAATATTTTGCGTAATTCAAAAAAGAGCCACCTCCAATAGGAAGTAGCTCTTTACTTTGTAGAACATGACTTGAAGTCATACTCTGAAAAGGATTATAACTAAACGATTTTTTTCATGGCAGTCATAGCAGCACGCAATTCAGCGCCACAAACTTCTACCGAGTGATTGCGGATTTCAGCATTGATTTTCACCAATTCGAAGTTGTCAACACCAGCATCAATGCCTGCATTGAAATTTTTGCCAATAAGATTGGTATCAACTTTCGTCATGAATTCAGCCAATAATGGTTTGCAAGCGTGATCGAACAAATAGCAACCATATTCGGCTGTGTCAGAAATAACACGGTTCATCTCGTACAATTTCTTGCGGGCAATTGTGTTGGCAATAAGCGGAGTTTCGTGCAATGATTCGTAGTAGGCCGACTCATTTTTGATACCCGAGCAAGTCATTGTTTCGTAAGCCGATTCTACACCTGCTTTTACAAACGCAACCATTAAAGTAGCATTGTCGAAGTATTCTTGTTCAGAGATTTCAACATCACCAGCAGGAGTTTTCTCAAATGCTGTTTCGCCAGTTGCGGTACGCCATGTCAACAAGTTTTTGTCGCCGGCAGCCCAGTCTTCCATCATTGTTTTTGAGAATTCGCCCGACAAAATATCATCCATGTGTTTGATAAACAACGGACGCATAATGTCTTTCAACTCGTCTGCCAACTTGAATGCTTCCACTTTTGCTGGATTCGATAAACGGTCCATCATGTGCGTGATACCACCAATTTTCAAAGCTTCTGTAATTACTTCCCAACCGTATTGAACTAGTTTAGAGGCATATCCAGCATCAATTCCTTTTTCAACCATTTTGTTGAAGCTCAAAATTGAACCTGTTTGCAATAAACCACAAAGAATGGTTTGCTCGCCCATCAAATCCGATTTTACTTCAGCAACAAATGACGAAAGAAGAACGCCAGCTTTGTGACCACCAGTTCCAACGCAATATGCTTTGGCTATTTCCAATCCGTCACCGTTTGGATTATTGTCGGCGTGAACCGCAATAAGGGTAGGAACACCGAAACCACGAAGGTATTCAGCGCGTACTTCCGAAGCTGGAGATTTTGGTGCAATCATCACTACTGTAATGTCTTTGCGAATTTGAGTGCCTTCTTCCACGATATTGAAACCATGTGAATATGACAAACAAGCACCATGCTTCATCAACGGAACAACGCTGTTGACCACTGAAGTGTGTTGTTTGTCAGGAGCAAGATTCGAAACTAAATCAGCCGTAGGAATCAATTGTTCGAAAGTTCCCACTTCAAAACCGTTTTCGGTAGCGTTTACAAATGAAGCTCTTTTGTTGTCTATCGCTTCCTGACGCAAAGCGTAAGCAACGTTTAAACCACTGTCGCGCATGTTTTGCCCTTGCGCCAAACCTTGCGCACCACAACCGATGATGACGATTTTTTTACCAATCAATTTCTTAACTCCGTCAGCAAACTCGCTGTTTTGCATAAAATCACATTTTCCAAGTTCCTGTACTTTCAAGCGATGAGGAAGTGTGTTGAAATAATTTGCCATGTTTTTTTGAATTTTAAAGTCCCCGAAATAAACAATGTGTTTATTTATCGAACAATTTTATATTAGTTAGTATTTATCTTATTATTAGTGACTTGTTGGATCATTTAATCCGTTAAGTCACCATATTTTTCTTGAATTGTATTCAACATATCAGTCAGTCGTTCCACTTTTGAGCGTGTGATGGCAACTCTACCCGAACGGATAAATTGCAGAACACCAATCGATTCACTCAATTCATTAAACAGTTGTTGAGTTTCTTCATAATGTCCGGCTTTTTGGAACACCACAAAGGTTTCGTTCATTTCCATAATCCGGATATGATATTTACGAATCCAATCTTCGATGGAGCCTTTCGCCAGTAATTTATCTGTAGCTAATTTGTACAACGCAATTTCCTGAAATACCAATTCATCATCGGTATTGAAATAAGCTTTCAGAATATCAACGCGTTTATCAATTTGTTGTACCACTTTGGTTACTTGGTCCAACGTAGAATAAACAGTAATGGTAAACTTGTGAACTCCTTTAATAGCTGATGGTGAAACAGATAGTGTTTCGATATTTATGCTGCGACGAGTGAAAACTACGGTAACTTGTCCCAACACACCCACAGTGTTTTCCGAAAATACGGTGATGGTATATAATGTTTTTTCCATAATAATTTTAAATAATTTAGTCTCCTAATAAAATATCACTCACCGAAGCTCCAGTTGGAATCATCGGATAAACCATGCCTTTCATTTCCACATTTACCACCAATAAATAGGGTTTGTCGTCTTTGAGCATATCCGCAATAGCAGCATCAAGCTCCTCACGTACAAAAACTTCTCTACCATCAATTTTGTATGCTTTCGCAATGGCAATAAAATCAGGGTTTTGCATTTTAGTAAACGAATAACGCTCCTCAAAAAACATTTCCTGCCATTGGCGCACCATTCCCAAGAAATGATTGTTGAGAATCACCATTTTAATGCCAATTTGTTCTTGCATAATGGTTCCCAATTCCTGAATGGTCATTTGAAAACCACCATCGCCGGCAAACATACAAACCGTGCGTTCTGGAGCACCCATTTTAGCACCCATAGCAGCAGGAATAGCAAATCCCATTGTTCCCAAGCCACCAGAAGTGACTGAACTTCGGGATTTGGTGTATTTAAAGTAGCGCGCTGCCATCATTTGATTTTGGCCTACATCCGAAACCAAAATAGCCTCATTATTAGTAGCTTCAGTAACTTTGTGAATTACCTCACCCATGGTTATTTCACCAGTGGTAGGATATACTTCTTTTTGTAATATCTTTTCAAATTCGCGGTCGTCATATTCCTTAAACGACTCAATCCATTCTGTGTGTTTGGCAGGCAATATTTTTTCGGTCAATGCAGGTAAAGTTTCTTTTGCAGAACCCAAAACTGGTGCATCGGCTTTCACATTCTTGTTTATCTCGGCAAAATCAATATCCAAATGAATCACTTTGGCCTGTTTTGCATATCTCGTCAAATCGCCAGTTACGCGGTCATCAAAACGCATCCCAATGGCTATCAGCACATCACATTCGTTGGTTTTCATGTTTGGAGCCACGTTCCCGTGCATTCCCAAAAAGCCTTTGTTCAATTCAAAATCCGTAGGCATAGCCGACGAACCAAGCAAAGTCCAAGCAGCCGGGATGTTTGCTTTTTCCAAAAATGCTTTCAATTCTGCTTCGGCATTCGCCAAAATAACGCCTTGTCCAACCAATGCAAAAGGTTTTTTTGCTTGATTAATCAAAGCAGCTGCGACTTCAATTTGGTCAGGATTTACTTCAGGAATTGGAATATAACTGCGAATGAAAGTGCAAGGTTTGTATTCGAAATCAACTTTTTCGAATTGAGCATTCTTCGTAAAATCCAGTACTACAGGCCCTGGACGACCACTGCGGGCAATATAGAATGCGCGCGCTACAGCCCAGGCAATATCTTCTGCTTTACGAATTTGGTAAGACCATTTAGTAATTGGTTGAGTAATGCCCACCACATCAATTTCCTGAAATGCATCTGTTCCCAACAATGCAGCACCCACTTGTCCGGTAATCACCACCATCGGCGTACTGTCAATCATGGCATCACCAATTCCTGTAATGGTATTGGTAGCAGCTGGTCCCGAAGTAACCAAACAAACACCAACTTTGCCCGAAACTCGTGCATAACCTTGAGCAGCATGCGTTGCACCTTGTTCGTGACGAGTTAGAATATGATTTATATGTTTATCAAAATCATATAAAGCATCGAATACGGGCATAATTGCACCGCCTGGATATCCGAATATTGTATCAACGCCTTCGTTTAAAAGCGATTGAATAAAGGCATGAGAGCCAAGAATCTGTTTTTCTATCATAATCAGTCCTTTTTTGTAAAAAGAATTTGTTTTTTAGCCACAAAGTTCCAAACAAAAACTATAGCAGTAGTTAATATCTTGGAAAATAAATAATGTAATAATAATAATGATGTAAATAACCACATAAACAGGGAGGTAAGTCCAAGTCCAATAGTGCCAATAATAATAAATATAGTGAGTTCAACTGCTTTATTGTTTTTGCTTTTTTCATCGAAAATCCAGAAAATACTCATCAAATAAGTAATGGTCAAACCAGCAGAAAATCCTGCAAGTGATGATAATAAATAATGAATATGCGCATATTCAGTTAGTAAATAAAGTATCGATACGTCAGCCAAAAATGCTGTTCCACCTGCAAAAAGGTAACGAAATAACTGAATATAAGCATTATTCGCTTTTCCAAACAATACTTTCTTTATCATTTGTACAATTTTGATTTCATCAAACCCCATTTGCACAAACGATATACAAATGACACCCTTAAAACACCAAATCCGTAAATTGAGCTTCTTACCATATTTATGGAAGAAGCATCATCAAAATACTTTGTTGGACACGTAATTTCGCCAATTTCATATCCGGCATAAAAAATCTGTGATATCATTTCATTGTCGAAAACAAAATCATCCGAGTTGTCATTGAATTTAATATTGCGTAAAACTTCCGCTGAAAATGCGCGATAACCAGAATGATATTCTGAAAGTTTTTGTTTTAACAATATATTCTGAATCAGTGTCAATGCTCTGTTTGCAAGATATTTAATCATAGGCATTCCACCTTTCAAAGCACCTTTTCCCAAAATTCGTGAAGCCATCATTGCTGGATACAATCCATTGGCTATGGTGTAAGAAAGTGAATGAATCAACTTAGGAGTATATTGATAATCGGGGTGAAGCATTATCACAATGTCAGCGCCCAATTCCAACGCACGGTTATAGCAAGTTTTCTGATTACCGCCGTAACCTTTGTTTTGTTCATGAATTTGAATCTCTTTTATGCCTAGCTCTTTTGCTTTAGCAATGGTATGGTCTTTACTGAAATCATCCGTCAAAATAACTTCATCTACTATGTCAAAAGGAATTTCATTATAGGTTTGTTCCAATGTTTTTTCAGCATTATAGGCCGGCATTACAACAATTATTTTCTTTCCGTTTATCATCTCAAAATGGTTATTAAGTTATTGGTTGTTATTGGGTTATTCTTTTTTTTACTACCTACTTCTTACTACAAACTACCGACAATTTCCTAGGGTTTCGTACATAAAACGCAAATCCATTTTTGGTATATAAAATTGTTGCATCAGGAGCAGCTTTTGTGAAATTTGCAATTTTCTGTTTTTTATTTTTAATTACAAAGTAGCAAGGCTTCTTTAAGTTGCTATGCAACAAAACGTCCAAATCGGCACATTTGTTTTCGGGTAATCTGTCAGAATAAAAATAATGAGCGTAACTTTTACTCATTGAATAAATATAGCAATCTTCACCCTTTTTGCTTTCGTAAAATTCTATAGCTGCGGCCTGACTGTACTTTTCAACTTGTGGTGCAACAAAAAACATCGATACAGCCACAAAAAACAATGAACCTATAAATAATATATTGAATGTTTTTAAAGTTGGGCTTTTGCTTATCTTGATACAAAATAGAATTGTTGTAACAATCAAAACTATCCCAAATACAGGCTCAAAACCAATCCAATGGGCTGTTGCCTGCATATTTCCAAGCGTGAATTCGTCCTTAATAAATGGGAAAAGTAACACTTTAAATTTGTCGAATAAAGTGATTAATGTAATTGCCAATCCAAAAAATGAGGCAACAGTTATCAATAATACTTTTAAATACTTTGGAAACTGAATTTGTTTTTCCAATACTTTGTCAATATACCACGCTGCCAAAAATGTGAGTGGAAAATAGCACATTGATGAATAATGTACAATTTTAGTATTCACTATGGTGAATAAAATCAGCACAACCCAAAATAATATCATCATCCAACGAAAGAAATGGGCTGTTTTTAAATCGTTTTCTTGTTTTAAAATTGACCTTCGAAATGTTGGTAAAGCCATTATTGAAGCAGGAAAAACACCCACAAACAAGATTACGAAATGGTAAAGCAAAAATCCACCATGACCAGCATCTTTCGTCTGAAACAATCTGATTTGATAAACCACAAAATCTTCGATAATACGATAATTACCGTCAAGTATCTGAAGTACAAACCAAAAACAACCTACAAAAGTCAAAATAACAGCAAACAGAATAACTTGTTTCCACTTAAACTGAAGTTTGAATTTATTGAACACTAAATAAATTCCAAATGTCAACAAGAAAATCAGCAATCCAACTGGCCCTTTGGTCAGTATTGCCAGCCCTAGAAAAAAAGCTGATGCTGCTACTTGTAAGTGTGTATTTCCTTTATTATCAGGACTTGTGAATTGAACGAAATAATAAGTTCCCAGAAAAATAAATAAATTAAACCATGGGTCAATAATGCCAGTTTTAAAATAAAGAAAAGGTAAAAGAGAACTAACATATACCAACACCCAAAGCAATCCAAACTTATTATTTTTCAGTTTTCGTCCAACATTAAACAATACCAAAAGTGTTATTACACCGCATATTGCATTCGGAAAACGAGCTGCAAACTCATTGATACCAAACATTTTCATGGACAATACCTGCATCCAGATAAATAACGGTGGCTTTTCCCAAAAAGCTTCGAAATTTATTTGTACCGTGAGGTAATTGTGCGATACAAGCATTTCACGAGCCGATTCTGCAAAATTAATTTCATCCCAATCGAATAGATGTACAACACCCAAACCCGGAATAAAAAGCAAGGGTGCAAAAATTACAATTGCAAATTGGATGAATAATGAATTGTTTATTAAGCTCTTGTACATACTTTATTTTTGACAACCGCTGAAAAGCTAAAAATCGCTTTCAGGGTTATTTGAACACGAAACATGACAGAATAGGAATTCTGTCATCCCTAATTTAATCCAACATTCTCACTGCGCCTTTGTCGGCAGAACTTACCATGCTGGCATATGCACGTAAAGCCACAGACACCACACGGTTTCTGTCTTTTGGTTTGAAGGCATCTTTTCCACGTGCTTCTTCTATTTTTCTACGTTGTAACAAAACTTCATCGCTCACTTTTACATTCATAGAGCGATTTGGAATGTCTATTTCAATAATATCTCCATCTTCGATTAGAGCGATATTACCACCAGCAGCTGCTTCGGGCGAAACGTGACCGATTGACAACCCAGAAGTGCCGCCAGAAAAGCGACCATCGGTTATCAAAGCGCATTTTGCACCCAAATGTTTTGACTTAATATAGGACGTTGGGTAAAGCATTTCTTGCATGCCCGGGCCACCTTTTGGTCCTTCGTGGGTAATAACTACCACATCGCCAGCTACCACTTTTCCACTCAAAATTCCCTCACATGCACTGTCTTGCGAAGTAAAAACTTTTGCAGGGCCACTGAATTTCCATATACTTTCGTCAACGCCGGCAGTTTTGATTACACAACCGTCCAACGCAATATTGCCTTTTAAAATGCCCAATCCACCTTCAATGGTGTAAGCAGATGCAACGCTGCGAATGCAACCAACATTTCTGTCGGTATCCAATTCTGCATATTGTGTATTTTGAGAACCCATCACCAAATTAAATCTGTGAGCAGGCGCACTTTTATAAATTCTTACCGCATCAGCACAAACGGCTGAACTTGTAACATCATATTGTTCAATGGCTTCTCCCAAAGTCAATCCATCCACGCGATGAACAGAAGTATTTAGCAAACCACCTTTACCCAGTTCCGCTAAGATGCCTAAAATTCCACCAGCGCGATTTACATCCTGTATATGATATTTTGGTGAGTTGGGAGCTACTTTACACAAACAAGGCGTTTTACGTGAAAGATTATCCATGTCGTCCATAGTAAGTTCCACGCCAGCTTCGTGCGCAATGGCCAAAATATGCAACACAGTATTGGTAGAACCACCCATGGCAATGTCCAAAGTCATGGCATTAAGAAAAGCTTCGCGGGTAGCAATTGACCTTGGTAAAACAGTTTCGTCGCCTTCGAAGTAATATTTATTGGCATTGTCAACAATTAATTTTGCTGCATCCACAAAAAGTTGAGAACGGTTGGCATGCGTAGCTACAATCGTTCCATTTCCAGGCAAAGCAAGTCCGATTGCTTCGTTGAGGCAATTCATAGAGTTGGCGGTAAACATTCCTGAGCAAGAACCACAAGTTGGGCAAGCCGCAGCTTCCACTTTTTTTACATGCTCATCAGATACGCTTTCGTCAGCCGATTGCACCATGGC
>JBAXAD010000140.1:0-9765 GCA_037142715.1 Paludibacter sp.
GTGGAGCTACCATGCCGTTGCGGATGTCATTCTGGCGCATTCACTTTTGCTCAGTTTTCCGGAGGTGGACGCCAAAAAGACGGTGATTACCGGCATCAGTTGGGGCGGTTACCTGACTTGTTTGGCGGCATCGCTCGACAATCGGTTCAAGGCTGCTGCACCGGTATATGGTTGTGGTTTTTACAGCGATTGTGTGTTTCAAAGCGATTTGAAAAAAATGACTTCATCCGACAGCCTGAAATGGTTGAAGAATTTTGACCCATCAGCATATTTACATTATGCCCAACCAAAATTTCTGTTTATCAATGGCAATAAAGATGCATGGTTTTACGTGAACGCCTATCACAAAACCTATTCGCTGATAAAACCCGAACAACGAAACGTGACCATTTTTCCCGATATGAAGCACAGTCATGCGGATGGTTGGGCACCCGAAGAGATTAAATGTTTCTTTGAAAACGTTTTAAATAAAGGTTTTCCATTGATGAAAGTGGGCAAAGTGGCGGTTCAGGATTCATTGCTTAAAGTACCGTTTCAATCCAATATCACCGTTTCGTCGGCTTCGTTTTATTATTCAAACGAATTGAAAACAAACAACTCAAAACGGGAATGGACAGAAATCAAGGCAACTATTGATAATAAAACCAAAACCATTTTTTGCAAAAGACCAGAATTTAAAATTGGTTTCTTTACGCTGAAAGATGTTCGAAATCTGAGTGTTTCGAGTGAATTTATTTTTCATCCATAAAAGCACAGCACTTATTTTAATTGACATCACCTGAAATCATGAAAAAAATACTATTCTTAATTTCTTTATTGTGGAACAGTTATAACTTTTTTGCACAGGAAATCACTTTAAAAGAAAGAACACAATTCCTTCCCGATGAGCCCTGGTTGGACAACAATGGCGTGCATTTGAATGCCCATGGTGGAGGTGTTCTGTTTCACAATGGCGTTTATTATTTGTATGGTGAGCACAAACTTGCCGGCGAAACGGTAGGTAAAATGGCCGTTCATTGTTATTCCTCAACCGATTTGTACAACTGGAAAGATGAAGGCTCTGCATTATTGACTTCCGATGACCTGAACAGTGAAATCGGAGCAGGTTGCATCATTGAACGTCCGAAAGTGATTTACAATCAAAAAACCAAGAAGTTTGTGATGTGGTTTCATTTGGAGTTGAAAAATCTACTTCGAAAAACGGGTAAAAGTGGCGTTGCTGTTTCCGATAAACCCACAGGACCTTTTGTCTATCTGCATTCCGAGCGTCCCGATGCGGGGCATTGGCCCATCAATGTAACTGACGAACAGAAAGCAAGTCTGCCCGAAGCTCAAAAGCTGATTGGTACTTCCTTTGTGGGAAGTCCGCATCCCGACAGGGCAAAAATTCCTTTTATGGCGCGTGATTTTGCCGGTGGACAAATGGCAAAGGACATGACACTTTTTGTGGATGAAGATGGGAAAGCATATCATATTTTTTCTTCCGAGGAAAATGCAACGCTGCACATTTCGGAACTGAGCGACGATTATTTGTCGCATACCGGAAAGTGGATTCGAGTATTCGAATACCTGTGGCACGAGGCACCAGCTATCTGCAAACACGAGGGTCGTTATTGGATGCTTTCTTCTAATTGTAGCGGTTGGAATCCGAATGCTGCACGCTCGGCGGTGGCAAATTCTATCTGGGGTCCGTGGACAGATTTGGGAAATCCTTGCATTGGTGAAACGCCTCATAATCAGCTTGGACCTCAACTTACTTTTGGTGGTCAGAGCACCTTTATTCTTCCCGTGAATGGTAAACCTGGGGCTTTTATTGCCATGTTTGACATTTGGCGACCAGAAAATCTGATTGCCAGTGGGTATGTCTGGTTGCCCATCACTTTTGCGAAAAATCGTTTCAATATTGAGTGGCATGATGCGTGGGATGTATCTATATTTGATAATAAAGTAAAAGCAAGTGATTGAAATACAGTATTATATAGTTGTGTTTTTACTTGTTCTGCTCTAAAATTTATCTATTATTTGTTTTCTATTGTGCCACTGATGGTTTAATCTTTAATTTGGCAATGTAGAATTATTAAAAATTTAAAATACCATGAATACAAAATTACTACTCATTATTTCGGTTTTACTTTCCAGCTTCAGTTTGCAATCTCAGACTTGGGAAGGTGATTTGACCAAAATTGGACAAACCCAATCTGGAGGTTTTGATTATCAGTGGAAAAACTTCAAATCCACTGAATTAGGAGCACGTGCCAGCAGTTATACATTTGATTATACTGGAGCTAGGGTTTTAAGTCATGCCCCAGCACCTTATGTGCATCCACGCATCTATTTTAATCCAGAAGACACTACGGAAATAAAACTGCGACTTCAAAATACGGTAAACGGGAAGGAAGTGATGCGTAAACTGCATGCTTATACCACTTTACTGCATTTGGGATACGATGGAACAAAAGGTGGAAAATTCAGTAAAACAGCATCTTACGCCGTAAATAGTCAGAATGTATGTTACATGAATAACGTTGGTTCTTTTGATGTGAAATGGCAGTATGATAAATTGGTGAACAATGATACATCAGGATTTATATTAAAAAGTATTGGTACACGGTTTAATGCCATGCTTTCAATGGAAGCCATCGATTGTTTTTTCAACAAAGGAAAAATAAATACGGAAACCGGACTTTCGTACAATGTACATGCTGCAAATTTGGCCAAAGCCATGACCGTTTGGGCACGTGTGGCGCTGAAATCGGGCACACTTTCACCAACTACTTACACCTATATTGGGGGTAGCTTTTTTGCGGTGATGTACGATTATAACTATTGGGCAATGACACCCGTACAACGTGATACAGCCCGTATGGCTTTGGCGAAGATTGTACCGGCTGCACCTCGTTATGGCGATTTGAATGCCGACCCTTATCGAACGGTAAGTAACTGGACATCACTGAATTTCTTTGAGGTTATCCCTAATTTTGCCATTGAAGGGGAAACGGGTTATAATCCGACATTGACCCATAAATGGATGAAAGTGCTTTACCGTTTTATTACCTACGGCTATTTCGATAGTGGTTGCGGTTGGGAAGGAATTGGTAAAAATTATCAAATGGTGGCACAGTTAGTGGCTTCGGCGCGTCGGGGATATAGTTTATTGGGGCATCCGCATGTGCTTGCATATCCGAAATACCTGACCCGCCAGGTTCAACCCTTTGGTTATGGCTTCAACGGTGAAGATATGTGGGGTGGGAGTGGTCCCGATCCGGTTTACGGACGCTATAAATTTAATCAGATGGATGCCATTGGAATTAAATATGCTTATCCCAATGACACGGTGGCTGACTTTGTATGGCGGAATTATGCTGCCGCTAATGTTAACGGAGTGGAATTCCCCGATCAGGCTTACGTTTTATCCAACAATGTTGCTTGTACTTCTTTTGATCCCGCTACCAATAACAACCTTTTTGATATGATGGGCGCGCTGGTTCCTTACGTATCCGATTGGTTTACAATGAACTGGACTGATGAATGCAAAGTAGCGATGAAAAATACCCTTGATTTTGTAGATACTGATCGTGGGCAAATGGTGATGCGCAGTGGCTTTGATAAAAATGCCATGTCGGCTATTTTTTATTGCCGTCAGAACACCGGAGGACATTCTTACCCTGATCGCAACAGCTTTTCGTTAAGTGCCAACGGACGAATTTGGATTCCTTACCGTTGGAGTGGAAGTTACTACGATAGCCATGCTCAAAGTTTGGTTATGGTGGATACCATCGCAATTTCCAACAACGGAGGTCAGTTAATCATGCCTCAGCCCGGTAAATTGTTGAACTGGAGTACCGACTCTAAATTACCTCAAATTACCGGCGATGCCACTTACGCTTATTCGTGGGAATGGAGTTGGTTATTAACAGCAACTACCGGCGATAGCCCACTCCTTGGAAAAGCCGACCCAGGAAAACAGGCATGGACAAAAGTAACCGAAACACTCAACACGTTCCGAAAAACTCCATCAAGTGAGCCTTTTTACAATACGGCTATTTATGACTGGCTGTCGTGGAATACAACTTCGGCTAGCGGAACTTACTATGATCGTTATGTTAAGCGGCCCTACAATCCGATGGAAAAGGTGTACCGAACACTTTCCATGATTCGTGGAACTCACAATGCCGTTTTGATTGTTGATGATGTGAAAAAAGACACAAAAACACATAAGTATCAATGGACCATTCAGTTGCCTTCTGATGTGGTGTTGGATACCAAAACCGATAATGGTGACGGTACCTACGATGCTATTTTGAAAGAAAGCTCTGGCAACCGCCGGATGTTGGTCAGGATGTTGAATCAGAATGATTATGTAAAGGGTAGCACGCCCACCGTTACCACCGAAACAGTACCTTACATTGCGGGTGATGCAAAAACCTACAGTATTTACAGATTATCCTGTACTTCAAATTGCATAGCGCCCGATTTTAAAGTGATGTTGTATCCTTTTATTCAGGGAGAAACACTACCAATAACTGCTTGGAACGTAGATAAATCAAAACTGAATGTTATCTGGACGGATCAAACCGCTTCACTGGCATTGAATCTAACAAATGGGTTAACTTCATTGGCACAACAAACCAGTCAGACGATTAGTTTCCCCGATATGCAAAATAAACTACCAACTTCCGGCGATTTTAATCCAAGCGCTGTGGCTTCATCTGGGCTTCCAGTTTCCTACATCAGCGATAATCTGGCGGTGGCAACCATTTTGAACGGAAAGGTACATATTGTAAGTGCAGGTACTGCCAACATTATTGCCACACAAGCGGGTGATACGAATTACGGAATGGCGCCACAGGTTACAAAACCGCTTATCGTTTCGGTTAATGCAGGTACAGAAAACCCCTTTTCGCAGTATGTTTCAACTATGCCTAATCCTGTAAACGATATTTTAAGAGTTTCGTGTCCTGTATTTAATAACGGAAAATTGGAAGTAAAAATAATTGATATGCTTGGAAATACTCAACTTCAACAATTTTACAGCGCAAGTCCGATAAATATACAGGTAAGCCATCTGTGTTCGGGAATTTATACCCTGATTATCAGTAATAATCTTCAAACCATTCAATCTAAAATTATCAAAAGATGATATTCAAACCCTCCAATTTATCCAAAAGAATCCAATTTTCGGTATTTTTTATTTCAATACTTTTAACGATATGTTCTGTTCATGCGCAACAATCCGTATTGCCCACACCACCGCAATACAAAGGTTTGCCTTATACACGGTCGGCTCATGTTACGGCAGTGAATGCCCTGAAAAATTACACTGCCATCTTTGCCGGCAGTAAATACGGGTATGTAAATGGGTTTAAGGTACGGCTTGATGATAAAGATATTTTGCGTGGAGATGCTGTTATGAAAGATGGCGTAATCTATGTTCCCGAATCTTTTGCGTGTTTGATGTCTGCAAAAACCTTTCAGCCAAAGCCCATTCCTGCGGGACTTGAGATGCTGGAACCACGTTGGGTATATGATTTTAACCGAACAAAAACCGATATTCCTGCTTTAGTTAAAATAATCCAAATGAACGGTGCAAATTATATTTCAGCCGCCGATTTTGCCAAAAGTGTAAGCAAACAAACCTTGCAAACCAAGCGTGGATTGTTGTTGATGAGCGATAAAGCGATTGCCTTTTCGGACAATGACCAGACTTTGTCCGATTGTATAGTTGCGGCTTTTGATACCCCAGAAAAACTGATGGAGCCGGATATGACGATGAAATACATTCCTTTGCTGAAATAGCAAGGAAAATGGACGGAACATGCCCGTGTTTCGCCCGAAAAGCTGAAAGAACTGGAAGAAGGCCCTGAAACTGTATGGCCGGAAACGCCACTCAGCGCATACGATTTTACGGGATTTAATTACAAATTGCTCGGTTCAAAAGTGCCTGCACTGGGTGTTTATCCGCGTTTGTTGTTCAGTCCGGAGGATATTCCAATGTTGATACAGCACATCAAAGAGAACAAATCGGCACAAAAATCAATGATTGAAATCGAGGTGTTGTTTAAAAAAACTTGGTGGGATCCAACTACCAGCGATGGACAAGTTTTTAAGCTATTGGAAGAAGGAAAAGTGGATGAAATCCGCAGTCAGCAAAACTTCAAAAACGAAGGACCGGCTGCCTATCACGTTGCTAAACTTATCAAAGACCACAAACCTGGAATACACAATTCGCATATCAATTACACCACCAACTGCCTCACCACCATGGCACTTTATGCCCTGTTGACGAATAACGATTTGCTTGGAAAGCGGGTAGCCAATGCGCTGGTCACTTTTTATAAAGTTCTTGAGCCAAGCATCGAAAGTTATATTGCCACTTCCGATTCGGAGTTTGGTACGAGCGTGGAAGAGGCGGGCAGCGCTTCTACACAGTGGAGAGGTATGGTTGGCAAGTTGCCTCACATGGATTTGGCTTTTTCGCTCGATTTTGCAGGGAAATACATGACTCCCGAGCAGAAGAAATTTATGCAAAACTTCATTGCAAAAGCTACTTATGGTCGCCGAACCAATGGCGGTGACGGTCCACGACGGGCTTGGCGGGACATCAACCACATGACTTGGCACCTTACGCACCACATTGCCATGGCTACGATTGAAGGATTAGATGGTTTCGATCCGGAAGCATACACTTCGGGTTGTGAACTGACACGCGATTTTCTGGAATGGGGAATCGACAAAAATGGACAAATGTTTGAGAGCAACGGCAAAAGCGGTGGCGGTTGGCAGTTCGAGTTTCTGGCCATGATGGTACAAGCACGTCGTGGCGATAATCTTTTCGGACATCCGCATTTGCGTAAATTATTGCAAGCACAGACTTATACTACTGCTCCCAACGGAAAAGAAACGTTGAGCAGTGGAACTTGGGGTGGTACGCCTTTATCTCTACAATTGGTTAGCGAACTGAAAGCCTTTTTTCCGGGAGATCGAAATGCTGACTTTCTGATTTACAATGTGTTTGAAAGTTATTATCCTTATCATAAACAATTGGGCAAAGACCCTGCAAAATTCGATTTGGATGCCTATCGTGCTTCTCTCGAAAAGAGAATTTCCGGCGTACGTCTTCCCGGGCCAACTTACCCCGGCTTCGGAATCGGCTTTCCGTATATTACCGACTGGAAACCAACTACCAAAGCCGATTTGAATTTGCCCCTCAACTGGAATACCGATGTGCAAGGAATTTTGTCTGCTTCTAGCGACAATTCCGATAAAGCGGCTTGGCTTTGTCTCCATGTGCGCCCCAATCATTACATCGGCTCAGGGCATCATCATGCCGATGTGGGGATGTTTTATTTTTCGGGAAATGGCGTGAACTGGATTACCGAACCGACACCGAAAACCTATTCTGGTCGTTACCACAGCGAAGTGATAATTGACGGAAAAGCCGAACCCGAAACACCAGCAGCCAAAGGAGTTTATATCGGAGCTTCGATGAATGAAAACGGGGCTTTCGGCTCGGTCGATCAAACCTATAGTTACACCTATCAATGGTGTACACAGGTTCAGAAGTGGGGAACAGGTTTTAGTAAAATCGATAGTACAGTGGCTAAAACTGGCTGGGAGCTGGAACCCGATCCGGAAATAATGAAGTATTTTAAAGGAACAGCGCAGTATAAAATGAGAGTGTGGTGGCCTTCGTTCAACTATTCCAATTTTATCCCAACGCTTCGTGCCTTGTGGAATCCAGTGGAATATGCCTATCGCTCCACCGGACTGATTCGCGGCAAACATTCGTACGGACTAATTGTGGATGACCTGAAAAAAGACGATAAAGAACACCTTTATCAATGGACAGGTATGTTGGGCAAAGGTGTTTATCAGGCTACATATTCGAACATTCCGGCCGGCTGTAACGTGTTGGGCTACAACGAAAAGTTCATAAACATGAAAAAAGGCGAAACTTTCGAACCGATTGAAGCATCGATTGGCGATCCGATGTTGCTGGTTTGCTCGCTGGATGCTGCCAACGGTGCCGAAGTAGTTGTCAATACGCTGAAAGATGAAGATGGAAAGGATTATAACCGTTTGACCATCGAAAAGAAAGGCATTCAGTTGAACGACAAAGTGTTATTGATTCCATTTTATTATGGGGAAAAATTACCTGAAATTAAGTATTCAAATGGAAAAGCAACAATTGATTGGGGAAATCAAAAGGATATGCTTATTTTTGAAGTTCGGAATAACCGTAGTTCGGTAAAAGTGCAACGAAATGGAAAAACAATTTTGGAAAGTAAGTAATTCACAAATAAGTAACTACCGTCATAGAAAATTTATCAAAATGAAGATTCATATTAAAATCCAGCTACTTTTTGTTTTTTGTTGGTTTGTTTTTCAGACCAACGCACAAGAAACTCCCGAGTCCAAACGTTCGCCTGTCAATCAGGTGTTTCAGTTTATGCAAAGTGGCACTTGCACGGCTTGGGCCGATAGTTCAAAAACCAATGCCACGCTGTATCTTTGGATTCCTGAATCCTGTAAAAAGCTTCGTGGTTTGGTCATCATGTGTACCAACGTGCCTGAGCAAATGCTGGTGGGTCATGCAGCCATCCGAAAAACCTGTGAAGCCAACGATTTGGGCATCATATGGAGCACACCTTCATTTATGAATTTCCGGAAAAGTGTCCGTGATGGTAAATCGTTGAATATGGCATTGGAATATAAAACTACAGTGGATTTTTTGCAACAGATGCTCAACGGATTGGGCGAATCTTCCGGTTATACCGAAGTAGCTACTGTTCCTTGGTTGCCCATGGGCGAATCGGGTCATTTATTGATGGTGGATGCATTGATGGAAAATAGTCCGGAACGCTGCATGGCTGGTATTTTCATAAAAAACAACCATTTGCCACCGAAAAACAGAGAAGTACCAACTTTGGTCGCATTTGGAACAGCGCAGGAATGGGGACAGGACAAAGTGGATATTCGTACGCGCTGGAATGATGTGAGCGCTGCGTATGAGGGAGTTCTAAATCAACGGAAGCAAAATCCGAACTGGCCGTTGAGCTATATCATTGATGGTTCCACGGGTCATTTTGATTGTTCGGAGAAATTGGCAAATTATTTTGCCAATTATATCGATTTAGTTGCCAAAGTCCGACTTTCCGATGATGGAAGTGCGAAGCTTAAACCTGTAAATTTGAAAACTGGATTTCTGGCCGATATGCCCGTTCCAGGTCATGAAAATCATTCAGTTGTGGGTTATGCTGATGCAAAGGCTAATACAGCTTTGCCATGGTTTTTCGACAAGAAAAGTGCTTCGGAAGCACAATCTTTTGCCGCCATTAACTGGAAAGCAGCTACACAAATTCCTGCTTTTGTGAACGACAGTGGCAAAGTTGCGCCATTTATTTTCAACGGAATTTCGAAACTTATTCCTACCTACATGGGCGATGATGGAATTACTTTTTCAGTAAAACCCGTATTGCTCGATAAAATTCCATCCAATTTTGCGGTAGGAGCAGGGGAGAAGCTTGCACAAACTTCTGGAACACCTTTATTGGAATGGGTTTGCGGACAATTTACGCCCATTGGAAATAACAAATTCCGCATTGTCTTGGATAGAACTTGGCCAGCCACAGCCAATTATCTGGGCGTTCGTCAAGCAGGCAACGATAGTGTTCGTAGTATTTTTCAGCCTTGCGGTCTGACATTGCCAAAAAACAATTCAGGTAAAGCCCAAAAGATTAGCTTTGAGAAAATACCAGATATAGC
>JBAXAD010000141.1:0-9690 GCA_037142715.1 Paludibacter sp.
CATTGAGCGGTGTGCGAATTTCGTGGCTCATGTTGGCCAGAAATTCCGATTTTGACTTGTTGGCAGCCTCTGCATTTTGTTTCTCCACCTCCAAATCCGCCAACGTATTCAATAGCGTTTCCTTGTTCTCCAACAATTCATTAGCGTATCTTTCGTTCTCTAATTGCGATTTTTTTATCTCACTAATATCGGTAAAAGTATGTATGTAGCATGTTTTATTTTCGAACACATTTTCGGTCATCGACAGCGACAAGTATTTTGACTCGCCATTGGTCAATGCCAACTTAAATTCCTTATTTGTAATCGGGTTGAATAGGTCAGAACTTTCAATACTTTGCTCTTTTTCTTCACGCAAAATACTGTCAATTTTCTTCCCAAGTATTTCATCCTTAGGCCTGTTGAGCAGCAATAACGCAGCATTATTTACATAAATTATTTCTTTGTCAATGTTGTCGGAAATGAGCACGGCACTATTCATGTTTTGAAGTAAATTCTTGTAATTATCTTCAAGCGACAAAATATCTTCACGTACCACACTTAGTACTTCAGCAATCTGAATCAATGGATTGTTCGGGGAAATACTATTTACAATAAGCGATTCGTTTTTATTATCCCATATTATACTTCCGCACAAACCGATAAGCTCATCTATATCAGTTTGATTTACATCTATTTTCTGTGAAGTTTCAGACACTTCATCTTCCAGCAAATTGATTCTTTCAAATGCTTTTTCAATTGTATCTACAAATATAAAATTTTGATTTACAAATGCCGAAAAAAGTTTCAATGAGGCAATCAAAAATAAACTCGCTCCGCAAATAAAGGTACATTTAGGACTACAGTCGTATTTTTTATTTATTTTTTTGTTGGCATTGGCATAATATCTTCTTACACTGATTGATGTGGCAGTTTTCATGCCCGAATAATCAGCTATTTTGTAGTATTCCGTGCCCCTGAAATTTCCTTCGTCAAAAGCCCTATCTAAATATACCGCAGCTTCTTTAACATCTTCAATGGTATTAGAATCGATACTCAAACGCACAAACATCAACTTACTGGCAATCAATCCAATTTTGTAGTTGGTGCCTGTAGTATGGTTATTAAACTCCCATTCTGGTTTAAAAAGAATATTTTCGATGGAATATTCATTTTTCGATAGAGTGTTTTTTTTGAGGATATTGTTTTTTGCAGCCATCATTGCATTTACGTAATTAATTGATAATATGAGAAATATTAGAGTTAAAAACAATTACATCCATTTGGGTTGTATTCTTTTCATCACACAATTCTCCGCTAAAAAAAAAGAAATAGGTATAAAAATACATTTACAAACTTCTATTTTATGAGAATAAAGAAGCTATTTTTGTAGCTCCAAAAATCGATTTAAAGCTAACAAAAGTTTATCAGGTTCAATCGGTTTGGTCAAGAAATCATCCATACCAGCAATGATACACTTTTCACGTTCTTCAAGCAGTGCTCCAGCTGTAAGTGCAATTATTGGTATTCGCATTCCAGTTCCATCTTCCAGTTCTCTTATCACTAAAGTTGCTTCAACGCCATCCAATTCCGGCATCTGCATATCCATTAAAATAAGGTCGGGCTTATCATTTTGCCACAGTGTTACGGCTTCATTACCATCCGTTGCTTCAAGTATTCTTGCTTGCGGCAATAATTTCCCAATTAAAAATTTCACCAATAACATATTCATTTCAACATCCTCAGCAATCAGAATGGTAATATCCTCTGGTGTTTTTACTCGAAGTTCCTTATCTTCAACTTTAATTTTGGAATGTATAGGTCTATGAATATTACATAGATAGCTATAGAGTTCTTCCGTTTTCACTGGTTTGGTCAATTGAAATCGAATACCAAGTTCCTCACATTGTTTATGAAGTTCAGTATCATCCGATGAAGAATGCAGGAGAATTATGGGTAGTTTTTCTGGCGATAATTCCAATTTATCGCGAATAAGTTTTATTGTTTCCAACCCATCAATATAAGGCATGTGATAATCACAAATAATTACATCAAAAGGATTCGAAGTTTCAAGGATTCTAATTGCTGCCAAACCGTTATCACAACTGGTACATTCAATGCCCCAGTTAGCCAATGTCTGCTCAAGGATAATGCGGTTGTGCTCGTTGTCATCAATCACAAAACAGCGTTTCACGGATTTCATGGCAGTATAATCCATTTTTTCTCCATGTTCTACAGTCGTTTCAATGTCAAAGTAAAATGTGGTTCCTTTGCCCTGTTCACTTTGAATACTTATTCCGCTGTCCATCTTTTTAGCAATCATTTCCGAAATTACCAATCCAAGTCCAGTGCCACCATATTTACGAGTTATGGAGCTATCGGCCTGGCTAAACACTTTAAAAAGCTTTTCTTGCTGCTCTTTAGAAATCCCAATGCCGGTATCGCGCACCGAAAAACTGAACTTGCCCTTCATATTGCCGCTGTCTACATAGCTCACCTTGAGTTCAATTTCGCCAAGTTCAGTAAACTTAACAGCATTGCCCATCAGATTTGCAAATATCTGCTTGAGTCTTACAGCATCAACCGAGGCAAACCGAGGCATATTAGCATCAATATCGAGCAGCACCTCCAAATTCTTCTTGTCCGCAGCATATTTAATAATGTCTGCACTTTGTCCCAACAGCTCTATCATGTCCGTTTTAACGATTTCCAAATCCATCATTCCCGCTTCAATTTTGGAAAAATCAAGTATGTCATTGATAATTCCAAGCAAATTGTAGCCAGAGGCATTGGCATTCTTCACGTATTGATGTTGTACCGCCGACAATGGGGTGTTTTGCAACAAATCGGTAAAGCCGATAACACCATTCAGCGGAGTGCGAATCTCGTGGCTCATATTGGCCAGAAATTCTGATTTGGCTTTATTGGCAGTTTCGGCCAGATTTTTAGCCAGTATTAATTCATCGTTTTTCTTGTGAAATGACAAAGCACCACCCACTGAATTGGCAAAAGTTGCAAATAAAGCATCCTCGAATTCAGGCCATTCCCTCGCCTTTTTACAATCGGCAAAAACCAACACTCCGTAGGAAGTTTCATCGGCATAAACGGGTAGGTTGATAAATGCTTTACATTTCAACTTTTGCATTAGTTCTAGGTAGGATGCATCGAAATCAGCTTCGTTCATTTTAACTGATTTGTTGAGCAACATATCATCAGAAATAACGTGAAATGCCGTGGATTCGATTCCGTCAATTAGCTCAGGAGCAAGCTCTCCAATCGACTTCACAAGCTGTACATTGCACCATTCGTATTTTAAACTGTAAATATCTTTTTTTCCTTTTTTTGAGGATTCCACCAAATAAGCGCGGTGATACCCCAGCGATTTGGCAGTGAGTTCCAGAAAATTCTTCATAGAACTGTCAAAGTCGTGGTTGGTAAGTAATTCCTCTGAAGCCTGATTGGCAGTGCGCAACATAGCATCGGTGGCTTCAAGTCGTTTTCGTGCCGCACCCATTTGTTTGATAATGAGCGAAAACAAAGTTATAATGCTGGAAATGACCACTAAAAAGTAAATTAGAAGTGCGACATTCGAGTCGTTCTGCTCCTTCCACAAGTTGTCGGTATTGACAGAAAAAATGATACCTGTTTTCTTTCCAAAAATATTTACTGGATAAAACACAGAATAGGCATTTACGTCCTTCCCAGATTGAATGGTGTGCTGAAGCGAAGTGGTGAGGTTTTCTTTCAATTTTAGCTTAAAATCAGCAATCGCTTTTGTGGCAAAATTGCTTGACACAGCCGGCTCGCTATATTTGTGAAAGATTACCTGCCCGGTAGTGTCTATTGCCCAGTGCCACGAGTTTTTTCCAATATAGAATTTCTCGAAATGATAAGCCAAAAAAGCGGGAATCTTAAGCTCAAACTTGATATTAGCCACCAGTTTTCCACCTGTATTTCTTATTGGCTGCGTGTAAGTAACCACGCCATTCACATCATTGAACTGTGGCTGGCAAATTAAAACTTCGCTCTTAACAAAGTTCTGCGGTGGAGAAACAGTGAAATAATTGTCATTGTTGCGTTCAAAACTCCTATAAGTAGTGTTATTGAAAATGGTAATCTTTGAGATTAGAACCTGATTGCTAGAATAGAAACGCCTAATTCTTTTCACTTCATCGGTAATGTATTTTGCCCTAATTTCGGGCGTTAATGCATTGGGGTTTTCATTAAAAAAGTATTGAAGCTCCCGATTGGCAAATTCAAACTTCACCGATTCCTCAAAATCAACACTTTCATCCTCTATACTTTTTCCACACAATATAATTTGTTTATTAATGAAATCAGCAGTTTCTTTTCGTTGCTGGATATTGAGTCTAACGTAATGTCTGACGGACAAAGCAACAAAAAAAAGCACCAGTAATATTAGAAAATAATACTTGTTTTTCATCTTATAATTTCTAAAAGGTACCAATTCAGTTCGGGAATATGTGCAGCAATGATGGTCATTCTTTCGCCATTTATGTTGGTTTCAACCACTTCTTTTTTCTTTTTCAGTATTTCATTGGCCATAGACCTTACTTTCGTTTCTTTGCTCAATGCCAAGTTGTACGAATCTTTTCGGTACGTATCTTGCTTGATGGTTTCAATGTATTTGTGGTCGAACAAGGGCGGAAACGACAACAAATTGATGGTTTCTTCCTGCGCGGCAACTATTGCTCCGTTGCTGTCAACAATCAGCATCATACTGTTAATGCTGTCTTGCACATACCGCTTGGTTATCATGTTAATGGTTACATCAATGCCGGGCACGCCTACAAATTTATCACCATAATAAACTGGCGCAATGGCCGATACCATCCACCCACGACCGGCAGGATCCACATAAGGTTCGCTCACCCAGAGTGACTTTTTGGTAGGATTATGTTTCTTATCCGCCAAATAATAGAAATTAAAACTCGGAATATCCATCTTGGCTTCATATTGCGACAGCACATCAAAATAAGGATAAATGCGGTTCAAAGAATATTGGTCGTTGTAGTAAACCTGTACAATTTCGGGATATTTTTTTACAACTGTTTTAAAAGCGGGATCAATGGGCTCGGTAAAATAAACGGCCTTTTTTACAGTTTCGTTTATAGGGTAAAAGCCTGAAACAAAAATAGCGGAACCGCCATCATCCATCGGTTTGGTGAAAACTCCATTGCTGGCAAACTGATATTTTTTAGTATCTATCGTTTGTAGTATTTCGTTTTGTTTTTCGTAGAGCTGGGTAATTTGAGAAGCCAGCAAGTCCACTTCCAACCTTATTTTCTTAAAATCGCTGTTGATATTGGCCGCTTTTTCTTTCAAGCTTTTTTGCTCCTTTTTCAGATGGTCATTACCATTGCAAGCTGCAAATGTAAGCATCAATGCAAAAATAGTGAGTATGTTTCTCAATGTGTTTTTCATATAATAAGTATTCCTAAAATCAAAATACGATGTGTCAACTATATAAACTAAAGTGAAATAACTGCCGTAATAAACATTTTCTCATTTACTGGATTTGCTGCCAATGTAAGTTATAGCGGAATCGAAAAATCGCTGTGTGTATTGTCCTGAGTGTATGAACTTAATGCTAACGTAGTCAAAATAATCAGAAAAGTAGATCTAGTTTTCATTTTTAGAATTTCAAAATAAAACAGGTATTCATTTGTAAGACAACAAAGATATATAATTTGTTTTATAATTTGTATCTGTTTTTCGAAATAGCTGAAATAGACTTGTTTTGTAATAAATTCTGCGGTATTGCTTCTGTGTAAAATAGGAAATCCAAGGTCACTCTTCACCCTTATTTCACTCACCCTTCGAATAAAAATAATGAAGCCTTTACGTCTACAAAAGTTTGCAGTAGTAAAGGCTTCAAATGGTTATTTATAGTTCTACGTTTATTCTTATTTCCCAGTAATAATACGTTTCACCTCGCTTAATTTATTCAGGGCTTGAATTGGCGTGAGGTTATTGACATCTAGGTTTTTAATCTCGTCGCGAATTTGTTCCAACACCGGGTCATCCAGTTTGAAGAAGCTGAGCTGGTAGCCTTCACGATGGTCAGCAATTTCGCCTATGGGTTTGGCTACTCCCGACTGGCGGTTGTCCGTTTCCAGTTGTTTTAGTATTTGCTCCGACCGTTTGACAATGCTTTGCGGCATTCCCGCCATTTTGGCCACATGAATACCAAAGCTGTGCGCGCTGCCACCCGCAACCAGTTTGCGCAGGAAGATAATTTTCTTTTCTACCTCTTTCACCGACACGTTGAAGTTTTGTATGCGGGTGAATGATTTCTCCATCTCGTTCAGTTCATGATAGTGCGTTGCAAAAAGCGTTTTGGCTTTGCAGGTGGGATGTTCGTGAATGTATTCTACAATGGCCCAGGCAATGGAAATGCCATCGTAGGTACTTGTGCCCCGTCCCAATTCGTCAAAAAGCACCAGGCTGCGGTTGGAAAGGTTGTTCATGATGCTGGCGGCCTCGTTCATTTCCACCATGAAGGTGGATTCTCCCAATGAAATATTATCGCTGGCGCCTACCCGCGTAAAAATCTTGTCCACTACGCCGATGGTGGCGCTTTCCACGGGCACAAAACAGCCAATTTGAGCCATCAAGGTAATAATGGCCGTTTGGCGCAACAAGGCAGATTTTCCCGACATGTTCGGTCCGGTAATGATAATGATTTGCTGCGTTTCGTTGTCCAGGTACACATCGTTGGCAATGTAACTTTCGCCAATCGGCAGTTGTTTTTCAATCACCGGGTGGCGACCTTGCTTGATGTCCAGCACATCGGTGTCGGTTATCTCAGGACGAACATATTTGTTTTCGGTAGATACTTTGGTAAATGAAAGCAAGCAGTCGAGCTGCGCTATCAGGTTGGAATCGAGCTGTATGGCGGTAATGTAATCTATCAACCCCAGCACCAGTTCATTGAACAAGCGGGTTTCAATGGCCAGAATTTTCTCCTCGGCACCCAGTATTTTCTCCTCGTAAATTTTCAGTTCTTCGGTAATGTAGCGTTCGGCGCTCACCAGTGTTTGTTTGCGAATCCAGGTTTCGGGCACTTTGTCTTTGTGCATGTTGCGCACTTCAATGTAGTAGCCAAACACGTTGTTGAAACTAATTTTCAGGCTTGGAATGCCCGTGGTGGCACTTTCGCGTTCCTGTATTTTTTGCAAAAAGTCTTTGCCCGAGAAAGCCAGTTCGCGCAGCTCGTCCAAAGCGGCATCCACTCCCGAGCGAATAACGCCACCACGGTGAATGAAATTGGGCGGGTCGTTGGAAATCTCTGCATCTATTTTTCCCGATATATTGCTGCAAGCATTCAGCTGGTCGGCTATCTTGCGCAGCGTTTCATTGTCCGATTGCGCGCAGGCAAACTTGATGGGCTCGATGGCTTGCAGGGCAACTTTGAGCTGCACCACTTCGCGCGGATTGATACGACCCACCGCCACTTTGGAAATGATGCGTTCCAAATCGCCAATCAGGGCAATGTTTTGTTCCAATAAAAGTTTTAATTCTGGATTCTTAAAGAAATGCTCCACCACGCTCAAGCGTTCGTTGATGGGTTTCACGTCTTTCAGCGGAAAAGCCACCCACCTGCGGAGCATACGCGCTCCCATGGGGCTGATGGTTTTGTCGATAATGTCCAGCAGCGTGCGGCCGCCTTCGTTTATGGTTCCGTACAATTCGAGGTTGCGCACCGTGAAGCGGTCGAGCCACACAAAACGTTCTTCCTCGATGCGCGAAAGTTGGGTGATGTGTCCGGTTTGTTGGTGGTGCGTCAAATCCAGGTAATGCAAAATGGCACCAGCAGCAATTACTGCATTGGGCAAATTGTCCACGCCAAACCCCTTCAGGTTCTTGGTTTCGAAATGTTTCAGCAGTCGCTCGTTGGCCGAATCGGGTCTGAAAGCCCAATCTTCCAAAGCGTAGGTAAAGAACTTGTTTCCAAAAATCGCTTCGAATTCCTTCCGTTTATTTCTATCAAAAATGACTTCTTTGGGGCTAAAACTGTTCAACAGCTTATCAATGTATTCTGCTGTTCCTTCGGCCACCAGAAACTCGCCGGTAGAGATATCAAGAAAAGAGATGCCCACCTGATTTTTATTCAGGTAAACGCTGGCAAGGAAGTTGTTTTCTTTGTGGTTGAGTGTTGTATCGCTGTAGGAAACGCCGGGAGTAACCAATTCGGTCACGCCACGCTTCACTATTTTCTTGGTCAGTTTTGGGTCTTCCAGTTGGTCGCAAATGGCCACGCGCATACCGGCTCGCACCAGTTTTGGCAAATAAGTATCGAGTGCATGATGCGGAAAACCAGCTAGTTCGATGGTCTTGCCCGAACCGTTGGCACGTTTGGTAAGCGTAATGCCCAGCACGCTTGATGCCCGGATGGCATCGGCAGAAAAGGTTTCGTAGAAATCACCGCAACGGAAAAGCAATATGGCATCGGGATGCTTTGCTTTGATCTCGTTGAATTGTTTCATCATCGGCGTTTCTACTATGTCGTTGTTCATAAGTGAAAGATAAAGAACCCCTAATCCGCCAGCTGGCGGAGATTGAAGTTAGTGTTGATTTACATAAAAAACCCATAATTTTTCCACTTTAATGGAATAAATTACGGGCTACAAAGTTAGTATTGTTTTTCAAGTTACCAATACTAATATTTCTTATTCTCCGCCAACTGGCGGACTAGGGGTTCTTAAACTATTGGCTTGGTAATTTCCAACTGTAAACCAAGTGCACTAATAATTCTATAAAATGTACCTACGCTTGGTTCTATTAATCCCTTTTCTATGCGTGAAATGTAACTTTTATTTGACCCGATACGCATGGCAAGTTCTGCTTGAGTAACTTTTTCTTCTTTCCGAGCCTGCTGTATCACCTGCCCCATACAATAAGTATAAGCTTCACGTCTAAAGGCCTCTCTTTGAGGGGTTCCCTCTTGCCCATAAAGTTCGTCCATTATTACATCAACACTTGTTATATGTTTATTTGCTTCCATAATACTCCTCCATTATTTTTAATGCTTTATCTATTTCGCTGTGTGGTGTTTTCTGGGTCTTTTTTTGAAACCCATTAAACAAAACCACAATTTTTCCGTCATCGAATATGAAAAATAAACGGTAAATGTTGCTATTATATTCTGTGCGCATTTCGTAAAGCCCCTCTTGTATGTGTTTCACAAATTTCGCACTTATTCGTTCTTGCGTTTTCAACATATCTAGCACATAGAAAACTTTCTTTTTTTCCTGTTCCGAAAGTGTAACTAAAAAATCCAAAAAATAATGCTTGTATGCAACAATCTCTCTCTTCATGCAGCAAAGATACAGAATGTTTAAATAACTTGCAACTATAGCAATACATTTTAAGGATAAAAAAGCCCCACTCGGTTGAATGGGGCTGGTAGTATATCTGTTTTTTTAATGGCTGTTCAAATTGACGTATGGAGCATTTCTAGTATAAAATTAGTATTGTTTTTCAAGTAACCAATACTAATATTTCTTATTCTCCGCCAGCTGGCGGACTAGGGGTTCTTTACATTAAACAGCCCATCAATGGCAGCTGTCATTTTCGACCACAAAAATTTCTTTTTTTCGATGCGGATATTTTCAATCATTAATTTAGAGCGACCATTGCTGAAAAAGTCAACCATGGCATCTGCAATTTGCTTTTTATCCACTTCTACCA
>JBAXAD010000142.1:0-9598 GCA_037142715.1 Paludibacter sp.
GAACATTTTCGTTAAGATGGTACTGAGTCCCTTTATTGTAAATTTTAATTGAATGCGATTTTGTACTTTGTTCTATTTTAAAATCTGAAATGAAAAAACGCATTTACATATTTTTCATCCTATTATCTACTGTCTGTCAGATAGATGCTGAAATTAGTTTGCCTGTTATCATTGCCGATAATATGGTACTTCAGCAACAAACGGGTGTCAAATTGTGGGGAAATGCATGTGCTGATAAAAAAGTCAGTGTCCGCACATTATGGAATGGAAAGTTGTATTCCGTCATTTCAAATTCAGTGGGTAATTGGATATTAACTGTTAAAACACCAACGGTTGGTGGTCCATATTCCATTACATTTTCGGATGGAAAAGAAAAGACTATTTCCAATGTAATGATAGGGGAAGTTTGGTTTTGTTCTGGCCAGTCGAACATGGAAATGCCAATGAAAGGCTATGCTGGTCAACCAGTTACCGCTGCTCAAAATGCAATTGCAAAAGCCGACCCAAGTGCACCCATTCGGTTGTTTAAGGTGGAGAAAAACAAAAGTATAACTCCATTGCAAGATGTGACAGGAACGTGGAATGAAAACACGCCACAAGCAGTAAAAGAATTTAGTGCAACGGCCTATTTCTATGCACTTTATTTACAATCGGTGTTGAAAGTACCGGTGGGTATTATTACAGCAGCTTGGGGTGGTGCTGGTATTGAGTCGTTTATGGATAGTGTGACACTTTCTGAATTTCAAAAAGTGAATACACCCGCTAAAAATACTGATAAACTCACTTCGCCAAAGCATTGCGAGCTGTACAACGGAATGATTTATCCGCTTCAAAATTTTGCCATAAAAGGAGTTTTGTGGTACCAGGGCGAGGCAAATGCTGCTAGTTATAAATTGTACAAAAAACAGTTTCCGGCCATGGTGGCACAATGGCGAAAATGTTGGGGACAAGGTAATTTTCCGTTTTATTTTGCACAAATTGCCCCATGGAAATACAGCGGAGTGCAACGCACTGAAGCGGCCCGACAAAGAGAAGTGCAGCAAAATTGCATGGACATTATTCCCAATTCGGGCATGGTAGTAACTGTGGACACTGGCGATTCTATTGTTATTCATCCACCAATGAAACAGATGATTGCAGAGCGTTTTGCCTATTGGGCGTTGAATAAAACTTATGGACGTGAAAGAATTGAATGTCGTGCGCCAGAATATAATTCGATGACAATTAGCAATGACACCATTGTGTTGGATTTTAAATTTGCAGAAGACGGATTGCATAGCATTACCAAACAAATTCAGGGTTTTGAAATTGCGGGAAGAGATAGTATTTTCAAGCCTGCACAGGTAATGTTGACCAATAAATCAAAGAAAATAAAATTGACGGAAGCCACTATTTCAAATCCGGTGGCAGCACGATACGCATTTAAAAATTATTCATCCGTATCGCTTTTCAGTAATTTAGGATTTCCATTAACGCCTTTCAGGACAGATGATTGGTAGATAGATGGTAGATAGTAGATGGTAGATAGTAATGCGAAACACGGAACACGAAACATAGCTTGTCCCGATATATCAGGAAAACACGAAACGAATTTAACGCGTCAAACCGCAAAAAAGCGGTTGTACGCTGGAGAAACACGGAACACAAAATAATATGAAGTCACACGAAAAATCATTAATCCCTTGGATGATAGTAGCTTTACTATTTATAGTAACTGCGCTCAGCTTTTTGGATAGGCAGGTTTTGTCCATGTCAATTCTTAAAATCAAGGAGGATATTTCTATTTCGGATAATGATTATAGCTGGATAACAGGTGGATTCATAGCCGGTTACGCTTTGATGTTTACTTTGGGCGGCGTGTTTATCGATAAGTTCGGGTCAAAACTTGGTCTGGCTTTGTCGCTCGGAATTTGGACCATTGCCTCAGGGCTTCACAGCATTGCCACCAGTGTTGAACAGTTAATTATTTTTCGTTTTATACTGGGAATTGGCGAAGGTGCATGTTTCCCAGGCGTAATAAAAGCGGTAATTGAATGGATTCCACTAAAAAAGCGGTCATTGGCAACAGGCATTGCCATTGGTGGGTCTGCCATTGGAGCGGTAGTAGCGCCACTTTTGGTTATTTCAATGTTAGATTCCGTTGGTTGGCGTATGTTATTTCTTGTTTCACCATGTATTAGCTTTGTTTGGATAGGTTTCTGGCTTTATTTAAACAACAAGAAATATTCAATCAATAGAGTTCCTGTCACTATTTCAAACGAGAATTTGGATATAAAATCTTCAAAATCAGCTTATTCATTTGCAGCGATTTTGAAAAATAAGAATGCTTGGGTATTTATTGCAATGCGAATGCTTTTCGACCCAATTTTTTACTTTCTAATGTTTTGGATCCCGAAATTCATGAATGAAAGTAGAGGTATTTCAATCGATATAATTGGTAAATTATTTTGGATTCCTTTTCTGGTACTGGGTTTGTCAAACATTCTCGGCGGCTATTTGTCCGACAGAATATTCAACAAAACGGCCAGCTTAAATACTGCACGTAAATTACTTATGGGTGTTGCCGCATTGTTAACGATTTCAGTGTTATTTGTTCCAAAAGTCGATTCGGCATACGCCGTGATAACCTTAATTTCTGTGTTTCTTTTTGCACATGGATTGTGGATTACCAACTATTCAACAGCCGTTGGCGATATTTTTGGAAGCAAAGCAACCTCTACAATGATAGGTCTTACAGGCACTTTTGGCGCTGTTACGGCATTTTTCGTAAACAGGGGAATTGGATATGTAGTTAGCAACTATTCATATAATCCACTTTGGGTTTGGGCTGGACTCATGTATCCTATTGCATTTGTTCTTTTTGCCGTTTTTATGCCAAAGATTAAAAGAGACGGAGCATTTTCATAATAAGAAACAACACAAAGATATTCAGAAATATATAACTATAAAACAATGAGAAAATTTCAAAAAATAGATTATTCCATTAATGAGAAATCTATTAAACCTAAAATTGGGGTAATTGGAGTAGGGCATCATACCTATTGGGCTCAATTTCCTGGCTTACTGGACGAAATGTATGCAAAACAAGAAGTGTTTATAAATAAAATTCCCGAATTTGTTGACGTAGTTGATTTTGGATTGGTGGACAATGCCGAAAAGGCTTATCAAGCTGTAAAATCGCTGACGGCTGCCAACTTGGATTTGCTTTTTTGCGACATGGTAACGTATGCTACTTCGGGTACTTTTGGCATTATCCTGAAAACGCTTAAAATTCCAATTGTATTGGTAGCATTGCAACCGCTTGATGCATTGGATTATTCGAAAGCCACCACCTACATGCAGTTGATGAACGATGATATTTGTTCGCTTCCCGAATTTACAGGTGCGGCTGCACGGTTGGGTGCTCAAATTCCAGAAACCATTATTGGCACATTGTATAATGATACAGAGGTAGATAAACAAATTGATGAGTATTGCAGAATTGCCAAAGTATTGCATGGACTTAAAAATGCACAATTTGGACATATCGGTCATTCGCTCAATGCAATGCTTGATATGCATTTTGACCCAACCATGTTTACCGCTTTCTTTGGATGCCACATCAAGGCCTGCGAAGCAAATCAAATGGTTACATCGTATGAAAAAGTGACTGAAGCAGAAATTGAGACCGCTAAAAAACAAATTCTTTCATTTTTCGATACCCCAAATCCTGTTGCCGACCCCATTTCTAGCAAGTTGAACGATGATGATTTGTATGTGGCAGCTCGGGTGTATGTGGCTTTGGATAATTTTGTAACTCATAATAAATTGAATGGCTTGGCATACTATTATGATAGTGTTTGTGGCACTTTGGAACAGCAAGTTATGACAAATCTTGCCGTTGGAAACTCATTACTGACAGCCAAAAACATACCGATGTGCGGCGAGTCTGATTTGAAAACCCTGATTGCACTCTTTATCATGGATAAAATGGGAATTGGTGGTAGTTTTGCCGAATTTCATCCAGTAGATTTTGCCGGTGATTTTATATTGGTTGGACACGATGGACCTCACAATATTTCCATTGCCGAAGGAAAACCTGTATTGCGCAGCTTAAAAAAATTCCACGGAAAACCAGGCTCTGGGGCAGGAGTGGAGTTCAAAATCAAAACTGGGCCCATCACCATGTTGAGTATTAATTCCACTTACGATGGTAAATTCAAATTTATTATTGCCCAAGGAGAATCAGTGGCAGGACCAATTCCAGCTACAGGTAATACCAATACACGTGGAAAATTCAAACCAGATGTAAGAACATTCTTAAGCAAATGGGTAAAAGAATCACCAACGCATCATTTTGCTTTGGGTGTTGGGCACCATGCTTCTACAATTGTAAAAATTGCCAATTATCTTGGAATAGAGTCAGTTGTGGTTGGAGAATAAGCAACATTGTAACAAAAAGAAAAGCTGAATAACAATGGAAAACCATATTATTCAGCTTTTTTTAAGATGAAAGGAAACACGAAAGCTCGTAAAAACTGTAACGCGTCAAACTGCAAAAAAGCGGTTGTACGCTGTGGAAACCCGAAACGTGAAACGTAGCCTGTCCCGATATGACGGGAAAACACGAAACACGAAACTGGAACGCGTCAAACCGCAAAAAAGCGTCCCGATAGCTATCGTGGAGTACGCTGTGGAAACCCGAAACCCGAAACCCGAAACCCGGAACACAAAACACGGAACGCTAAACCGTATTCATTTTTCTATAATCGGCTGGCGACAAATTGGTTTTTTCTTTGAAAACCCTGGAAAAATAAAAAGCAGATTCAAACCCCAGCTCGTAAGATATTTCCTTGATGGTTTTATTGGTGGAAGTTAGCATAATTTCGGCACGACGGATACGCAATTGCAAGTGGTATTGAACTGGAGGAAGTCCGGTGTATTTAGTAAACATTTTCCGGAAATAAGAATACCCCATATTCAGCTCTTCGGCTAGTTTCATGGCGTCAATTTCCTGATACACACGTTCATTCAACATAAAACTAGCTTGCCGTATTTTCAACTCAACATCTGTACCTTCAAATTCTTTGTATTTTACCAAAGAAATAATTTGACTGATATATGCAATAAGTAAGCCAACACAAATTTGATGGTAACCAGGTTTCTCTGAAATAGTTAGGGTGTGTATTTTATTGAAGTAATCAAGAATTTCACCATTTAAACCGATATTGATAATGGGATTTTGAGGCGAAAAATACTCTTGTTTGAGTAACGTTTTAGCCATATCACCGTTAAATCCAATGTAATGGGTTTTCCATCCAGTACTTTTTAACGGGCGATAGCGATGCCATTCTCCTGGAAATAAAATGATTACAGAACCTGGTTTTACTCGAAAGGCTTTGTTGCTATTTTCAAAAACGCCAAGACCTTCGGTAACATATATGATTTGATATTCTTGCAATATACGCCCTTTTTCCATGCTAAAACGATAGCGGGACGGATGCGCAACGGTAGGTGGATATTCTCCATTGGGTAAAACATCAGACACACCAGCCACGGTTAGATGCAAATTTAATTCGCGATCTTGTTCGGATAAAGTGGTATATCTAAATAGTGGAGCTTTCATATTAGTGTCATAATATGCAAATATAGTATCATTTTGTCTATTTTCCAAATGCAGTATTTAGCATATCTTTGTAATAATGGTTGTTGTGATAGTTGAATTAAGTCCATCGGCATTTTACTTTCTCATAATCAGTCGATTATATTGTTTTAAATCATAAGAAAATATTTATAAGTCTTTCCATTTTTAATAAAATCAGAATGCTTAACAATAAATATAGTAGTTTTTATAAAGACTTGTCCAAGGTTTTGCCTGCCGACAGAATTTACCTCGATGAAGTACGAAAATTGGCGTGGGGTACCGATGCTGGATTCTACCGTTTGATTCCTCAAATGATAGTGCGCACCGCCTCCGAAGACGAGGTGATTTCAACACTTAAACTCATTGATAAACACAATCTTCCTGTCACTTTTCGGGCTGCCGGCACCAGTCTTTCAGGTCAGGCCATTTCCGATTCCATCCTGTTGGTGGCGGGCAAGCATTGGGAGAAATATTCTGTGGGGGAAAATGGAGAAACCATTACCGCGCAATGCGGCATTGTGGGCGGCAGAATCAATCAAATTTTGGCAAAATACGGTCGAAAACTGGGGCCAGATCCCGCTTCCATCAACTCGGCCATGATTGGCGGAATAGTGATGAACAACGCCAGCGGCATGAATTGCGGTGTGCACGAAAATAGCTACAAAACCATTCATGGTGCACGCATCATTTTTGCCGATGGCACTTTGCTAGATACAGGAAATGCTGAAAGTTGTAGGCTTTTCAAACAAACACACGCCTCTTTTATTGCCAAAATAGAAGAAATAAAATCACGCATCCGTTCCAATACCGCTTTGGTAGAAAGAATAAAACGCAAATATGCCATTAAAAACACCACAGGGCTGAGCATCAATGCATTTGTGGATTATGATGACCCCATTCACATCATTGTCAATCTACTGGTGGGTTCTGAAGGAACGCTGGCTTTTGCCTCTGAATTTACGCTCAAAACGGTTATTGATTTACCCTTCAAGGCCAGTTCTATGATGTATTTTCCCGATATTGTAACCGCTTCCAAAGCTGCCGTAAAAATGAAACAGCAGGGCGAAGTGGTGTATGGTGCAGAATTGCTAGACCGATTGGCACTGAAAGCTGTTGAAGATCAAGATGGTGTGCCTGATTATTTAAAAGATTTCCCTTCTGGAGTTACTGCCGTGTTGGTTGAAACCAAAAGTGATTCACAAAATGGCTTGGATGATAAAATTACGGCTATAATAAAATTAATCTGCGATTTACCCACCGTAAAACCAATCGAATTTACCGATAAACCTGCTGAATACAACAAACTTTGGAAAATTCGCAAAGGCGTTTTTCCGTCAGTTGGCGGCATGCGACCCGTGGGAACGACCTGTTTTATTGAAGATTTGGCATTTCAAATAGAAGATTTGCCTAGTGCCACCGACGATTTGCAAAAACTGATTGAACGCCATGGATATTCCGAAGGCGTAATTTACGGACACGCATTGGAAGGAAATTTTCATTTCATTGTCAATCTGGATTTTGACAACAAAGAAGAAGTAAATCGCTACGAAGCTTTGATGAAGGAAGTGGTTGATTTGGTGGTGACTAAATACGATGGTTCGCTCAAAGCCGAACATGGGACGGGCAGAAATATGGCGCCATTCGTTCAGTTTGAATGGGGAAAAGAGATTTTTGATTTGATGAAAGAAGTAAAAGATCTTTTCGACCCAAAAGGACTTTTGAATCCTGGCGTTATTTTCAATAATGACCCCGATTGTTACCTCAAAAACTTCAAATCCATGACGCCCACCAACAAACATGTGGACAAATGCATCGAATGTGGATTTTGCGAAATAAATTGCCTGACCAGTGGATTTTCACTTTCTGCACGGCAACGCATTGTGGTACAGCGAGAAATTACACGACTTCGGAATGTTGGGAATGACAATGACCGCCTGAGACAACTAGAGGAAGGTTTCAAATACTTGGGTGAGCAAACCTGCGCCGGAGATGGCTTGTGTTCAACGAGTTGCCCTGTGGGTATCAATACTGGCGAACTAATTCACGATTTGCGGGCTGCCAACAACCAATCATTTCCCGCCAAACAACTGGGCGCTTTTACTGCCAATAAATTTGGATGGATAACGCCCACCATAGCTCCTGCACTTTCAGTTGTAAATGTTGCACACAAGCTTATTGGTACAAAAAATCTTCAATCTTTGGCAAATGGGTTACGCTATATTAGTGCCAACAACATACCACTTTGGACACCCGCCATGCCAGTAGGAATTAGTCGGCCCAAAGCCGTGGTCGTAAAAGAAGGGAATCCATTAAAAGTGGTCTATTTTCCCAGCTGCATCAACCAAACCATGGGACCTGCCAAAAATGACGCAGAGCGAAAACCGTTGCACCTTACAATGATAAATGTGCTGCAAAAGGCTGGATACGAAGTTATTTTCCCCGAAAACATGAAACAATTGTGTTGCGGTACAATTTGGGAAAGCAAAGGTTTTTATAAGGAAGCAGATAATAAATCGTCAGAGCTAGAAAAAGCATTGCTTTTAGCATCTGAAAATGGCCGGTATCCAGTTTTGTGCGACCAAAGCCCTTGCTTACACCGGATGCGGGAAACTATGAAAGCCCCTTTGCAATTGTTTGAACCAGTAGAGTTTATAGTCGAGTTTTTGATGGATAAACTGACTTTTGACAAAACGGATGAAACTATAGCTATTCATGTAACTTGCAGCATGACAAGGATGAACCTTACAGATAAAATCATCAAATTAGCCCATCTTTGTTCAACAAACGTGCTGGTTCCAGAGGAAGTTGGCTGTTGCGGATTTGCTGGCGACAAAGGATTCACACTACCCGAAGTAAACAAATATGCACTGCGTAAACTACGACCTCAGATTGAGAAACACAAAATAAAGTTTGGATTCAGCAACAGCCGAACTTGCGAAGTTGGATTATCAACACATAGCGGAATATCTTATCAATCAATCGTTTATTTGGTAGATAATTGTACTAAATTCAATAATAAAATTAGAAAATAAGCACTTTAAAATTCAAAAACCATGCGATTAATTATTCAACCCAATTACGATAGTATTTCGATATGGGCAGCCAACTACATTGCTGCCAAAATTCAGAAATTTGCACCTACCGCAGAAAAACCTTTCGTACTCGGATTGCCTACTGGCTCAACTCCTTTGAGTACCTACAAGCAATTGATTCAGCTCCACAAACAAGGCAGGGTTTCGTTCAAACACGTGATTACCTTTAATATGGACGAATATGTGGGTATTGAAAAGGAAAATCCTCAGAGTTATTTCAGCTTTATGTGGGACAATTTCTTCAGTCACATTGATATTTTACCTGAAAATGCTCACATATTAAATGGTAATGCCTTCGACCTTGAAGCTGAATGTGCTAATTATGAGCAACAAATAAAAAAAATGGGTGGCATCCAGCTTTTCTTGGGTGGTATTGGAGCCGACGGACACATTGCATTCAACGAGCCTGGTTCTTCACTCCAATCGCGCACCCGTATCAAATCATTAACCGAAGATACAATTCTTGTCAATTCACGTTTTTTCAATAATGATGTCAATTTAGTTCCAAAATTGGCACTCACGGTTGGTGTTGGTACCATAATGGATGCACATGAAGTGTTGATTTTGGTGAACGGTCATAACAAAGCACGTGCTTTGTATCAGGCTGTTGAAGGTTCAGTAAACCACTTTTGGACCATAAGCATATTACAAATGCACCCCAATGGAATTATTGTGTGCGATGAAGCTGCCACCGATGAACTGAAAGTAGGAACTTATCGCTATTTTAAAGACATTGAAAAAAATGAGATTTTATAATGGAGGAATGAAAGAATGAAAGAATGGAAAAATGAAAGAATGAATGTTCTAAACTTTTAAAATCAGCAAATCCTCAATCCCGATAGTTATCGGGACAAACCTCTCAAATTTTCAAACCCTTCAAAAC
>JBAXAD010000143.1:0-9590 GCA_037142715.1 Paludibacter sp.
GTTCGGCTGAGCGTCCACGCTCAGTCGCAGTGGGAAGGAAAGCTCCCGCTTTCCATATTATATTTGTATTTGAAAGGCGTGAGCCTTTCTTCCCACACGACGAAGCGAAAGACGCTTCGCCGAACGAGGAAGCCTAAATATTATTGCCTAGTAGTAGTTTTGTTTTTTTTAATTGTAATATTTTAGGTTATTTGTATTTTCTCAATTTCAACTAATCATTGCTTTATTTTTTCAATCAAATTATTAGCCATATCAATAAGTTCAATGGTATTCTCTTTATTTGATAAATTGTACAATAGTAATCCTATAAATAAAATTACTTTATGTGATTCAACCATATTTTTTAAATCATTAATGTCTAAATCAATTAAAAGTTGAGTAATGCTACTAGTAGTTTTGTCTTTCTTTAATGGATATTTAAAACTTTCCTGAAAATCTTTAGATTGGTTACAGTACGAATTTATTGTTTTAAATTCCTGTAATAATATGTCATAGTATTGTTTTTTCAACCCCAGATTTAAAAATTCACTTTCATTTTCAGAAATTATTCTAAATATATCGTGGGTTTTAAATGGTTCTTGATTATTATTTTTAAAACTGATGTTTTGGTGTATTACCACCTTTTTCAATACTAATTCAAAAAAGTGAGTTAATAAAAACAAATATGAATACTTCATATTGGGAATAGATTTGTTTATCATCTCATTTCTTACAACAAGACAACTATCAAAATATGAAAAAATATAATTTTTATATTCTTTATATATTGAATTGCTTTCAATCACACTTTTTAATGTGAAATAATCATTTTCGGTTGAATAATTTATTTTAATTTCAACAACTGAATTATTAACCTTTGTGTCAATGTTAGCTCTTGATGAATTTGCTTTTTGAGACTCTAGTCTATCAAATTCTTCAATTAAAACAATTAATTTTTTTTCTAAAACACAGTTCTCTAAATTTAACGATTGACTAGTTGATATTATTTCTTCAAGCATATGTTATACTGTTGTGTTGTATCTTATTTTAATCTATTAGATTGTCCTTATACAGTTTTCTGTCGTGTCAAGCATAGTCGTAAAAGTAAAGTTTGTCAAGCATTTTTCTTCTATTCGTTTAGCCGTCTTTTTCCAACTACTGGCCATAAAGACTATGTATATGCGGTTAAATTCCGGTATATGCTACGCTATTGCACAACCATCCGTTTTATTAGTATTGCCCGAAACATTTATCTTGTTGATATTGATAGGTTGGTTTGAAATTGATATTTTGGGGTAACATCACATACACAACTCGTTAATTTATTGGACAATTTATTTTCTGTTGTAAAAAATTGATTATTGGCTCAAAGATAGACACTATGTTTTAATAAAACTAATTTAATTCATAATATATTTGATTTATCCAAAGGATTTTTATTTAGTCAAATCCTATGGTGCTAATGGGTGAGTATCTCTCGATAAATTAAAGTCTCTGTGGCTTTTCTGAAAACAAAACCTGCAATAAACAAACTGATATTGTAGCAAATACATGTTATTTTCAGTTGCAATTTTGCATTCCCGAACATGCAAAAATCCATTATCACCCAACAATACTCGTTCGCACAAAAAAGAATGGGCATATTGAACTGACAGAAGTCCTTCGCACGCCTGTAATTGGGCATTGTTGACTGACAAAAGCCGTTCGCACTGATGTTTTTATGTTTTGTCAGTTCACAAAACGGTTTCGCAGTGATGTATTTTAGTTTTGTCGAGTGACAAAGCTTAATTACATCCGTGTATTTATGTTTTGTTGGTTGACAAAACGGTTCCGCAGTGATGTTTTTTGGTTTTGTCAGTTCACAAAACGCTTTCGCTGTGCTGCGAAGCACTTTTGTCACTTTAAAGTGCCCTTCCGCATTAAGGAATATTGGTTTAGTCGCATCAATATTACCTTCCGCAACAAAGTGAGTGTGTTTTGTCAGTTCAAAAGCCCCTTTTCATTAAGATATATTTATTTTTGCTTTTTAGGAAAATTTATTCGCAGCATTCATTTAGTGGTCTTTTTTCTTTCCATCCCAACAAAAGCATTTTGATGAAGTAAAAAGAGCCCCGAAAATGCAGTTGGCATTCCGGGGCTCCTATTTTAAACTATTGTCTAGTTTGTTGCGCTAGCTCTAAGCAGCGGCTGTTGCTCCAGTAGTTGGAGTTGTAGCATCGGTTGCGGTGGTAGCATCTGTCTTTTTATCCACTGCATCAGTTTTTGATTTGCGGATTGTATTTACATTTACTTCGTCGAAACGTTGTTGCAAATTGATGCACAATGTTTTCCATTCTTCCAAATCATTAACACTCGCCATTAAATTAACCTCATCCATGTACAATTTCAGGGCATCGTTCAGCTCTGCGCTTACGCTACTTGGTGCTATTTTGATGGCGGAAGTATCTCCATGTCCCATGTAAAGCTCCTCGTAGTCTAACTGCACTTGGTCTAGAGAATTGACACTTGCCGTAAGCAATGTTTTGGTTAATGGAGCTGCACATTCAGCCTTTTTCAACGCTTCAATAATACGTATATACCGTATGGACTGATCAGAAATTTTCATTCTGTTGAAATTTCTTCCATATCTATTGATTTGTTGAAACAACAGAACAGCAGCTGCTTTCATCTCGGCATCTGGCGAAGCAAGCAAGCCCTCGATATATGCATATATATCACTGAACTTACTGTAACGCAATGCAAACAATGCATCAACTTCTGACTTTACTTGTTCACTATCAGTGGCTTTTCCTGCAAGTTGGTAACGCCCATTCACATCTACCAACTGCATAAAGCGTTTACTTACTTTGGCAGCTTCAATGCCAGATTTTAAAACTGTATCAATGATACGCAAAGCCAAAATGGCACGCGTTTCGTTATTAACTCTATTTATTTTACTACGATATTTCATATTTTTTTTATTTTTTTTATTTGTTAATTAATTATTTACACACCACATTAGCGTGCAAAAAGAGAATAGATAGCCAACTGGTCTATCTAGAAAATGCTATCCTTTTACTGAAAGAGATAACGGAATTAATTTACAAATTTGGAGTGCGGCAGAGTGATGCGCCCGAGAAGGCGTGGAAAATGAAGGAGGATTGACTGGAACTCAGTCCGAAAAGGAATGTAATGTACACTAAAAATTCTTGCTCAAGTCTTCTTAATGAACTAACAAGTTTGGCCAAAAGAATTTTCATTAAGAGTAAAACTGCTTTACTGTTTTCCCAATTAAGTATTTCGAGTTGTAGCTTGTACTCTTTTGAATTTACATCAATACGAATGCGTGGCTCATAATACTCCGACTCATGAATGAACGCCCACTCCAACCTATACTTTTCTATCTTTTCAAAAAAAGAAGAGTTTTGTTCAGAAAGATTTTCTAAAAGTGGATGTTGAGTTTTCAGGTTCATTGGGCGAATAATAATATACAGGTTTTACGTTACATAAATTTTATTTATCAAAAATCTTGCCATTATATTATTTAGCCCGAAAAACTATTAAACCAGACCTATTTTTGCATCATTTGTCAGTTATTTCATAATTGTCAGGTTTATTATGACAAAATGTACTGCCATTGTTGTCGGTTTTTGGCAGTTTTATTATTTCTATATATCAATTAAGGTGTCATAACTGTCACATTTCATTAATTTGCAACCAATTTATTTATATAATCATTGTTTATCAAATTTTATTTCTACTTTTGCACCAAACTTTATTGATTTGTAATTGTTACAACACTAAATGAAAAAAGGTTTCTCCATATTGTTTGCGTTGATGATTCTCCTTTCGGGAATGCATCTTACGTTGGCTACACATTTATGTGGCGGAGAACTTTCGGCTGTGAAAGTATCGTTTACACATCAGAAAGCCGGTTGTGGCATGTGTGAAGCTGAACAAGCAAACACAACAACACAAAGCTTATCGAATGAAAGCTGCTGCAAGGACGAAATGTCTTTTTATGCGGTGGACAACAACTACAGTCCTTCCACGTTTCAGGTAAATGAACCAGCTCAGCAATTGGCGCAGGTATTCTACATTCCTGCTAACGTAGGATTGCACTTCATTTCCAGTAATTTTTCTACTTACACAAATGTCCATCCACCCGACAATTATTTTGTCAGTGACGTGAACCTCCCGGACATTTGCGTTTTCCGCATTTGAAACCATTTACCACTAAGATACTAAGGGCACTAAGTTTCACTAAGAAAACTTGGTTAGCTCTGTGTTGTGGTATCTTTTCTGCATCCATTTTTTTCTGAATCTACGCATATTTTTGACCCCCTGCCTCCGCCAGCTGGCGGATTCTAAGACGCAGTTTTATTAGAAGAAAAAAAACACTTTAGTTTAAATAAAACAATACTTACTTCAAATCCTTGAATTTATCCCACTTTTTTTACGGGAGGGGTTTGGGGCAGTTTAAAATAACTTGGTCTTAGAATCCGCCAGCTGGCGGAGGCAGGGGGTCATAAACTCAATCAAAATGAAAACTCTAAAAACAAATTTTATCAAAGCAATCTTATTGCTATCTATTGTATTTGCTTTTGTATCGTGCAGTACCAAAGACGACCCTATTGACCCAACGCAATTGGCCAATAAAACATGGGTGATACAAGCGGTGAATATGGCTGGAATGGACATGACTGCTCAGGAAATCCTGGTGGAGGAAGGTGCAGAATTTCAAATGACACTAAAAATGGATAGTACAATAACCTATACTGATAATATGGGTATGAATCCGATGATGGGCAAATGGCAGTTTCAAGAAAACCAAACTCAATTTAAAGTGTATGGCGTGGAGGCTGGTAAATCGGATGTGAATACGATAACCAAACTTACAAGTACTGAACTTTGGTTTTGGCACATGGATGGTAATGATAAAATGACCATGCATTACAAATTGAAATAGAATTATAAAAAAAGAAAAACAAATGAAGAATAGCACGCGGATTTAGCAGATTTAGCGGATAAAAAAAAACGGATTAGAAAAATACTACGTATTTTGATTTCGCTCTTAATTAAATTGTCGAAGACCGCTCGGCTATGCAGCTTGGTTTACCAAGAATTCAGAATCCGTTTTTAATCCGATACAAACGAAGTAAAATCCGTTTTTCATCAGCTCAATCAGCGTTATCAGCGTTCTATTTCTTATCAACACAAATTCAATAACAATTCAATAACTTGGTCTTACATCCCCTTTAGGGGCTTGGGGCGGTTTAAAATAAAACAATTAAAAACTCAATCAAAATGAAAACTCTAAAAATCGTATTCGCTGCTGTATTGGCAGTAACATTCAGCACAAGTGTATTTGCTCAAACAACTGAACAATCAAAAAAGACCGCAACAAAAAAAGAAGTAGTTGGACTCAAAACCGAAATGATAAAGGTGGCGGGTAACTGCGAAACATGCAAAGCACGCATCGAAAAAGCTGCAAAAGTGGAAGGCGTAAGCAAAGCCGACTGGAGCGTAAAAACAAAAGTACTAACTTTGGTGTATAATCCTGCAAAAGTAAAAAGCGATGATATTCAAAAGAAGCTTGCTGCAGTGGGTCATGATACACCTAAGTACAAAGCGGATACAAAAGTGTATAATGCTTTGCCTGGATGCTGTAAATATAGATAATTGGTTAATGAGATAATTAGTTAATGTATTAATGAAATTAATACAGACAACAAAATGAAAAAAATAAATGGATTATTTGCAGTCGTTTTCTCGTTGATTATGGTGCTATCAAGTTGCACAACCGACAAGAGTAATGTTGATTACGCACAAATTGATGCTGAAAAAGTATTGGTACAAGGTAGTTTGAATCTTACAAAAGTGTATAATGATACACTGAAAATGGTATATGACACCGTGAAAGTGCATAAAAACAACATTTACTGCTTGAAGTATGATAAACTGTATCATAAAAATGATTCCATGTTCACTATGCATTACAAAATGTTTGGTGATATGATGTACACGAATGGAATTATGATGAGTAATTATACTTCGGGCAACGGAATGATGGGCATGGGAATGATGGATGCCAACACGGATATGATGCGCATGATGGGCGATACTGCCGTTGTTGGTGGTTATTTTAGGAGTATGCACGCCATTCAAGTTCAGCATCAAGTGTATCACAATGGTATTTACAATTAAAAAAACAAAGAAAATGAAAAAGACAATATTGATTTTATCGTTGGCAATAATAGCCGTTTTTAGTATAACTGCTTATGGTGTTACCCCCAAACAAGTGGATGAAAAGAAAGTAGAATATACTTGTTCTATGCATCCCGAAGTCATTGCTGATAAACCGGGTCAATGTCCGAAATGCGGAATGGATTTGGTAATAAAAGTGGCAAAGGTTGAATACACTTGTCCTATGCATCGCGAGGTACTATCTGATAAACCAGGTAAATGCCCGAAATGTGGCATGGACTTGGTGAAGAAAGAAAAAGGTACTTCGAAAAAAGGCAAAATGATGCAGGGTTGCAAAATGTAAAGAAGCCCCCGAAATCCCCCCGAAAAGGGGACTTAAAGACGCAATTACTATATTTTTTACTACTGATATGAATATTGAAAACAAATTAAACAGTACTAACTACAAAGTCCCCCCTTTTCGGGGGGATTTAGGGGGGCTATATGTTTAATAAACTCGTAAAATACTTCCTCTACCATCGGCTCATCACCTTTATATTCCTCATCGCTTTTATCGTGATGGGCGTGGCTTATTCGCCGTTCGATTGGAAAACGGGGATGATTCCGCGTGACCCGATTCCGGTGGATGCCATTCCGGATATTGGCGACAACCAGCAAATTGTTTCTACCGAATGGATGGGTCGCTCGCCAAAGGACATGCAAGACCAAGTGAGTTATCCGCTCACTTCGGCTTTGCTGGGCATTCCGGGCGTGAAAACCATTCGCAGCACTTCCATGTTTGGCATGTCGTTTATCTACATTATTTTCAAGGACAATGTGGAGTTTTACTGGAGCCGGTCGCGCATATTGGAAAAGCTGAACTCGCTGCCTTCGGGTACTTTGCCGCAGGGTGTGCAACCCACATTGGGGCCTGATGCCACGGCACTGGGGCAGATATTTTGGTACACGCTGGAAGGTCGCGACCCGAAAACGGGCAAACCCAATGGTGGTTGGAATCCGCAGGAGTTGCGCACCATTCAGGATTTCTATGTGAAATATGGTTTGTCGGCTGCCGAAGGTGTTTCGGAAGTGGCGTCGGTGGGCGGTTTTACCAAGGAATATCAGGTGGACGTGAATCCAGAAGCATTGAAAGCTTTTGGGGTGACGGTGATGGACGTGATGAATGCGGTGCGGAAAAGTAACCTGGACATTGGCGCGGAAACCATCGAGCTGAACAATGTGGAATATATTATTCGGGGTTTGGGCTACGTGAAAAGTCTGGAAGATTTGGAAGGTTCGGTGGTGGCGGTGCGCAACAATGTGCCGGTGCGGATAAAAGATGTAGCGCAGACTTCTTTTGGCCCTGCTACCCGTCGTGGTGGATTGGACAAAGCAGGCAGTGAAGCCGTTGGGGCGGTAGTGGTGGCACGATACGGTTCCAACCCGATGGAAGTGATTGGGAATGTGAAGGCCAAAATAAAAGAAATAGAAGCCGGATTGCCGCAAAAGACTTTGCCCGATGGAAGTGTTTCAAAAGTGACTGTGGTACCTTTTTATGACCGTACCGGATTGATTAAGGAAACCATCGGAACGCTTGAGTCGGCTTTATCACATGAGATTCTGATTAGTATTATTGTTATTATCGTGCTGGTGCTGAATCTCCGTGCCTCTATCATCGTTGCAGGATTGTTGCCTTTGGGCGTTTTGATGACCTTTATCCTAATGCATTTCTTCCATGTGGATGCCAATATCGTGGCGTTGTCCGGCATTGCCATTGCCATTGGGGTGATGGTGGACATTGGGATTGTGGACGTGGAGAATATTCTGCGACATTTGGAAATGCCCGAGAACAAGGGCATCCGTGGCAAGGAATTGATGACCGTGATTTACAATGCCACCACCGAAGTGCGCGATGCTGTGGTGACTTCCATTGCCACTACCATCGTCAGCTTTTTGCCTGTGTTTGCCATGGAAGCTGCCGAAGGAAAACTATTTCATCCGCTGGCTTTTGCCAAAACCTTTGCGCTGCTGTCGGCATTTATTCTCGGCATAGTGGTGCTGCCTACCCTGGTACACATTCTTTTTGATGTAAAGATTAACACAAAAAAAGTGCGCAGGTATTTTAATGGCGGACTGATAGTGGCAGGGTTTGGGTTTATCATTTTCTGGCATGCCTGGCCGGCGATAGTGCTTATTGCCATTGGTATCAATAATTTACTGGATTACAAATGGCGGGATAACCGCAAAGAATATCCGAATTATATCAACATTGGCATTACCGTGTTGGTGGCGCTGTATTATTTGTCGGTGGAATGGCTACCGCTGGGAGCGCACAACAGTATCTTGGTCAATTTCCTTTTTGTGGCAGGAATTGTTTCGGTGATTCTGGCTGCCTTGATGTCGATGGTGCATTTTTACGAACCGATTCTTCGCTGGGCGTTGCAAAACAAATGGAAATTCCTGATACTTCCTGCTTTTACTTTGTTGTTTGGACTGTTGGTATGGCAAGGATTTGACAAAACCTTTGGGGTTGTGGCAAAGGGTGTTGAGAAGCTGGGTTGGCAAGCACCTGCAAAAACATTTCCCGGCACGGGCAAGGAATTTATGCCGTCGCTCAATGAAGGTTCGTATTTGTTGATGCCAACGAGCATGCCGCATTCGAGCATAGAAAAGAACCTGCAATACATCGAAACACTGGACAAACGCTTGGCAGCCATCCCTGAAGTGGAAGTGGCAGTGGGCAAATGGGGACGCGTAAATTCGGCTTTGGACCCTGCGCCTGTGCAAATGTTTGAGAATACAATTAATTACCGACCGGAATATATTTTGAATGAAGCGGGGCATAGGGAAAGGTTTGAGGTAAATGGCGATGGTGCTTTTCTGCTGAAGAATGGCAAAACCTATAACCCCGAAAAAGAAACATTCCGTGCTGTTCCTGCCGATAGTTTGGTGATAGCTGCCAACGGTGAATACTTCCGTCAGTGGCGGCCAGAGATTAAAAAGCCGAACGACATCTGGAACGAAATAGTGAAAGTAACCGACATTCCGGGCTTGACTTCTGCGCCCAAATTGCAACCGATAGAAACCCGACTGGTGATGCTTTCCACTGGAATGCGCGCACCCATGGGACTGAAAGTGTATGGTCCTGATTTGGAAACGATAGAAAAAGCGGGCCTGCAATTTGAGAAAGCCTTGAAGGATGTACCTTCGGTGAAAGCTTCATCCGTGTTTTACGACCGAGCAGTTGGTGCGCCTTACCTGCAAATAAAGCTGAACCGTGAGGCAATGGCACGTTACGGAATGACCGTGGGCGACGTGCAGGAAGTGCTGCAAGTGGCGGTGGGCGGAATGACGCTCAGCACTTCGGTGGAAGGCCGCGAGCGTTTCCCCATGCGGGTGCGGTATGCCCGTGAGTTGCGCGACAATCCCGAAGATCTCAAGAGCAT
>JBAXAD010000144.1:0-9582 GCA_037142715.1 Paludibacter sp.
AATTCCAATTGGTTTTGTTTCAATTCCAATTGGTTTTGTTTTCTATTGGTTTTGTATCGCTATACATTCCCATTTTTTCAGAAGCCGGCAGACAGTATTCGGCTGTCTGCCGTTCGGTTTGTTCAGGTAAATGCTATGTTCACGCTGAACATTGAATCTTAAACTAACTTTGTTGTTGTCTTTGCTAATGCTTCAATATTGATTAGCATCATTGTAGAATTTGTTCCTTGTACTTTGAAAGGTGGTTTGATAATTATCGGTGGAACATCTACAGAATAATTTGAGTTAGATACTGTATTAGTTTGGAAAAAACAGATAGTAGCAAGAAATGCAACTACGGCGATAATGAATAATGGCTTTTTCATGTGGATAAATTTTTGAATTGTTTATCCTACAAATAAATACAAAAAAAATCCGACATTTAGGTTAAATGCCGGATTTATTTCATAGACAAGCCCTTTAGAGAACTGTTATAAAAGACTAAAATACAATGTATTACAAAAGCTGTTTTAACAAGCTATATTGATATCATGAAATTGCTGTGTTTTTGAATGAAATATGCATTAAAATCGCTCTAAAAATACTTCCAATTTTACGGATTCTTCGATATTTAACTTTTTACGGATTCTGAAACGACGTGTGAATACCGATTCAATTTGAACATTAAGTATAGTTGCAATCATACCCGTTTCAAAACCTGCCAGCATCAGACAACAGGTAACAATATCATTTTTGGATAAGTCGGGGAATTTTTCTTTTAATCGTTGAGAAATATTGTTATATTCCATATCCATACAGGCTATCAATTCCTCATTGAATGTTTTATTTTCTACAGGACTAGTTTCATTTTTCTTTTTTCCCCATAAACCGGTTTGTTTTGCCGAATGATTTCGATGTTGTTCGAGATTTAATAACAAGATAGATTGAAACTTAAGTTGTTTTTCAAGCAAGACATTATTTTCTCTTTCTTTTTCGGTTTTTTCTTTCTCTTTCTCTACGAGTGCTTTTTCTTTCTCAACAAGTGCTTTTTCATTTTCAACCAGCGTTTTTTGATATTCAACTTCGTTTTTCCTTACCTTTAATCTCCAATATAAAAATAGTGCGATAAAAATACTTAAAGTCAATAATGCCAGTAAAAGTAGAAATCCACGTTGTTTATTCTTTATGGTCAGATTTTTATTCGTGATTTGCAATCCCTGAAACTTATATTTCTTTTCAAGTCCGGCAAAACTTTTTTCGAGTTTCATTTTATATAGCGAATCTGTAGCAATACTTACTTTATTGGCATATTCTAACGCCCTGATTCTATCTCCTTTTTGTTCGTAAACCGATTCCCATAAACGATAATAATCCGGTGCCATTTCGCCTAACTCAGTAACTTTACGTAAATAATATTGTGCAGAATCAAGTTGCTGTGTTTTTACGTATAAACGTCCGAGCAAATAATATTTATTGCTATCATATATCTTTATCTGTGTGACAGGAACACTCCAGTAATTATGTAAAGCAATTGAATAATTGTGTTCTTGAAAATAAGTAATCCCTATATTCCGATAAATGTATGAAACAAGTAATTTATCGTTCGTTTTGCTTGATATTTTTCCTGCAAGCCGATAGTAATATCGTACGCTATCAAGCTGTGATTTTTTCATAAATTCAGAAGCAATACTAAAGAGTGCAAGAATACTGTTGCGATAATCGCTAATCAACAGAAATGAATGATTGGCTTTTTTATAATAACAAATTGAACTATCATTCTGATTTTGTGAAGCGTACATATCTGCTTTATCACCATAAACTAATCCCCTGAGTTTATAATCAGATGTTTTTTCGGCATACTCCTGCGCTTCAAATAGACTTCTGGTTTGAGTGTTAACACTGTCTTGTTTTGCATCTATACGGGATTGATAAAACCAGGCATATCCGGCATGTACCGGGTCGGACTCATCAAAATAATCGGTGGAAAGGCTTATCAACGAATCATTATCAGCCACACTATCTTTTTTGTTGAGTGCCTGAGTCATCAATAAAGCATACATTGCCCGGTTATAGCGACCATGTAGTTTATTACCCGATAGATTTTGAAGTATATGCAATGCGGAATCGGGAGCAGTTTCCATAAGTCGTTCAGCCGTTATCAATTCTTGAGGAGAACCGGAACAAGCATGTATTCCAACCAAAACAGACAGTATATAAATGTATCGAAGCAGTGTCTTTAACATGCCACAAAGATAAAAAATAGTTTAACACTGTGCAAGAGTTGGGAGAATGAGCTTAGATGTGCAACACAGAAAAGGGGAAACTTTCACAAGTTTCCCCTTTTCTATTTATAAAATACTGATTAGTATTTCAATGCAGCCTGAGCAGCAGCCAAACGTGCAATAGGCACACGGAATGGAGAGCAGCTTACATAGTTCAATCCCGTGCGGTGACAGAATTCAACCGATGATGGTTCGCCTCCATGTTCGCCACAAATACCTACTTTCAGGTTAGGATTGACAGATCGTCCTTTTTCGGTGGCCATTTGTACCAACTGTCCTACTCCATTTTGATCCAACACCTGGAACGGATCGGCTTTCAGAATTTTCTTTTCTAGATAGATAGGCAGGAACGAAGCAATATCGTCGCGCGAATATCCGAAAGTCATTTGAGTTAAGTCATTTGTACCAAAGGAGAAGAATTCAGCTGTTGCAGCAATGCGGTCGGCCGTAAGTGCAGCGCGTGGAATTTCAATCATGGTACCCACTTTGAAGTCAATGCTGTCACCTTTTTCGGCAAACAACTTGGCAGCAGTTTCGCGAATGATTTTATCCTGTTCGTTGAACTCGAATTTGATACCCACTAAGGGAACCATAATTTCAGGAAGTACTTTAATCCCTTTTTTCTTCAGTACCAACGCAGCACCCAAAATAGCGCGTGTTTGCATTTCGGTAATTTCAGGATAGGTGTTTCCCAAACGGCAACCACGGTGACCTAACATAGGGTTTTGTTCGTGAAGTGAATCCACCCGTTGTTTAATAACTTTTACCGAAACACCCATTGCTTCAGCCATTTCACGTTGTCCTTTTTCATCGTGAGGAACAAATTCGTGCAAAGGTGGATCGAGCAGACGAACGGTAACCGGGCAACCGGCCATGGCTTCGAAAATACCTTCGAAGTCAGCTTCCTGATAAGGTAGGATTTTGGCTAAGGCAACACGGCGACCTGCTTCATTTTCAGCCAGAATCATTTCACGCATAGCTTTGATTTTTTCACCTTCGAAGAACATGTGTTCCGTACGGCAAAGTCCGATACCGGTAGCACCAAATTTACGGGCAACCTGTGCATCGTGAGGCGTATCAGCATTTGTGCGAACAGACATTTTAGTATGTTTGTCGGCCAATGCCATCAATTCCGCAAAGTCAGCATCCAACTCAGCTTCAGTAGTTCCAACTTTACCTAAGAAAATATCACCGGTAGAGCCGTTTAATGAAATATAATCACCTTCTTTCACAACCAAACCGTCTACTTCCATAGATTTAGAAGCATAGTCAATTTTCAATGTTCCGGCACCTGAAACGCAGCATTTACCCATTCCACGAGCCACAACAGCAGCGTGAGAAGTCATACCACCACGGGCAGTTAAGATCCCCTGTGCTGCAGCCATACCGGCTAAATCTTCGGGAGAAGTCTCCACACGAACCATAATCACTTTTTCGCCGTGCGAAGCCCAGTCGGCAGCATCATCGGCGTTAAACACAACGCGACCTGAAGCAGCTCCGGGAGAAGCAGCCAAGCCTTTGGCAATCAGTTTAGCTTCTTTGATCGCTTTTTTATCGAAAACAGGGTGAAGTAATTCGTCCAAACGGTTTGGATCAACACGCAGGATAGCGGTTTTTTCATCCAACATTCCCTGACGTAACATATCTACAGCAATTTTCACCATAGCAGCACCGGTACGTTTTCCGTTACGGGTTTGCAGGAACCATAATTTACCTTCTTGTACGGTAAATTCCATGTCCTGCATATCTTTGTAATGATTTTCCAGTTTAGTCTGGATGGCATCCAATTCTAAGTAGATCGAAGGCATGGCCTCTTCCATGGAAGGAAATTTAGCGATACGATCGGCTTCCGAAACACCCGCCAACACTGCCCAACGTTGTGAACCTTCTTTGGTGATTTGTTGTGGCGTACGTATACCGGCCACCACATCTTCGCCCTGAGCATTGATTAAATATTCACCCACAAACTGGTCTTCACCTGTTGCAGCATCGCGACTAAAGCAAACTCCGGTAGCAGAGGTTTCGCCCATGTTACCAAAAACCATCGATTGAACGCTCACAGCTGTTCCCCATTCGGCAGGAATTCCTTCCATTTTGCGATACAGAATAGCGCGGTCGTTCATCCAGGAGTCAAATACCGAGCAAACTGCTCCCCAAAGTTGTTCGTAAGCTGATTCAGGAAAATTATGTCCTGTTTGTTTCAAAACAGCTGCCTTAAATTTGGTTACCAGTACTTTTAAATCGTCAACCGAAAGTTGATTATCTAATTCAACTCCTTTTTCTTCTTTCAAATGTTCCAGAATTTCTTCAAAAGGATCGGCATCATTTTTATTTTCAGGTTTCATACCCAACACCACGTCACCATACATTTGCACAAAGCGACGATAAGAATCCCAGGCAAAACGGCCATTACCGGTTTTACGTGCCAAACCTTCCACTACTGCATCGTTCAATCCTAAATTCAAAATGGTATCCATCATACCCGGCATGGAAGCACGGGCACCGGAGCGGACTGAAACTAATAAAGGATTTTCAATATCGCCAAATTTTGATTTCATCAATACTTCCAGACCGGCAATTGCTTTTTCAACTTCTGGTTTCAAAAGTGCTACGACCTCTTCTTTTCCAAGGCTATAATACTCATTACAAGTATCAGTAGTAATGGTGAAACCCGGAGGAACAGGTACGCCAATCAGGTTCATTTCAGCAAGGTTTGCTCCTTTTCCACCGAGCAAGTTTTTCATGTCTGCTTTACCTTCGGCCAATCCATTACCGAAAGTGTAGACTCTTTTCGTGTTACTCATATTGAATTATTTAATTTAAAAATTAATTTATGATTAAGCTGTTTTTTAGAAATGCAAAGTTAGTTTTTTTTGTGTACATATAAAAATTCAAATCCAAAAAAAACGAAAGAAATGTCATCTTCACAGTACATTTTATTGTTTTTTTAAATGTATTTCATCCGGTTTAAGCTATTATTGCTATCTATATGACATAAGAATACAGCTGCAATGTTTAGTTGCAGCTGTTCTCCATTTGACCAGAATGTATATTCTCACTTATTCGTTTCTATTATTCTTTCGGAAATTGTATGATTAAGCGTACTATATTAAAAGAAACATAGATAGCTGCCAGTTTAACAGTTTTCTTCAACTTCAATTTTATTTTCTAAAATTATTTTCATTCCCTTTCCGCTTATATATCCCAATGCCGGTCCACATAAGATAAAGGCTAAAAGGTTTACAATCACTTCTGTATTTCTACTCCATAATTTTAAGGAATCAATATATATAACCGATAAAAGTATACAACAAGCCAACCAACCGGCCAGATTATAGACATTCCACCAAACTGCTTTTTTAGAAACTTTGCTTAACATATATCGAACCTGCAAATAAGCGCTTAGCAAAATACCTGCAATAAAAAAAGGATACAAGAGATATTCAATATTTAGCTTGAAAACAGGATGTAAAATATCAAATAATAAAAAAACTGCAGTCATTGCGGCAACAGAAAGGACTACCCAATTGAACGATTTTTCAATTTGTTTTCTCAATAAAAGCCATTGCATTAATGCAATACTAAGACCCATACTGAATCCCAGTGGGGTTTGATAATCAATTTTTAATCCTTCCATAATTTCCGCAATTGCAAGAAATAATAATATTCCAAGAATAAAACCTGCAGTAGTGAGCCATGTCCAACTACGCACAGAAAAAGGTCTTTGTGTTTCCATACACTTATTTATTTTTATTGATTAGTTACAATAGCTGATTTACAGATACAATTATACATTTCGGCCAAAACAATGAAATTTTTATATTCCTGTAAACCGGGGTTCTTTTCAAGTGCCGGATTTAGTGCCGGACAGTCTCCGAATAGTGTGGGGAAAAGACTTTCGTAATTTTTTGCATCCAGCTTTATCAATGGCTCTTTGTTTTTCCTGACATATAAACTGGAATAGCGTTTTTTAGCTTCAATAATTCGGTAGGAGTCGGTTGTGGTTGGTTCAATGCTTAAACCTTTATTGCGCCCTATGCCAAAGGATATACCATCTATTTTTGATTTATTTTCAATAAGGTCAGCAGATGATGAAATACTGCTTCGGTTCTCCAATACGGTTATAGTACCGTCCAAAAGCAATTTCATAAACACAGCCAACCCTTTTTTTAACAATTGAACAGTTATATAGATTTCCAGATCTAATACTTCGGGTGAATCAAAGTCTTTCTTAATTAATTTAGTGTAAGTTCCAAAGCCTTTTATATCAGCAGCTTTGAAAATTTGCTTTAATCTGTTATAATCGATAAGTTGTACTTCTACCGGATTATTTTCAACGTATTTCCAACTCTGAACAACTTTTCCCCACAGTGTGTCCCCGTTATTGAGGAGAACAAAACCATCAGGCTGCATTTGATTCAGCAGAATAGCCGGAGAAAATTTATTACTTTGAGCAGATAAATTAAAAGCTGCAGTAATTACGATATGCAGAAACAGTATTAATCCCGTCGATTTAGTGTTATAACTCATAGTATGTAAAGTTAAAGTATATTTAACTTCGAAATGTCAAATACTAACAAATCATTTACGAACAGTTTAATATCAGGTTTTACACTATCAACCTGATAGTTGATCGCGCCAAAGATAAAAACTTTAGTTGTAAATAACAAGATTCACACTCGAAATTTACATCTCAAAAAGCAAAAACCTTTATTCAATCGCTCGAATAAAGGTTTCAACATCAGAAGTACATGGTTTGTAATAGGAATCTTTATAATTTGTTAAGCTCGTAAATTACCCACCGGTTTTAATGGACGAAACTTCAAATCGAATTGACCATCAGTTTATAGGTCTACATAATGTTTTTTCCGTAGCCAAACAATTTGTGTTCCTTAATATGTCTAAACACTTTTCCCGGCACATAATGAATCAGATTTTCATCGGCATTTTCTATCATTTGGGTGATATAAGCAGAAGTGATTTCGAGATGTTTGGTGGCAATGCCTTTCATAATCCGTACTTTTCGGGTGCTAATCAGGTATTTCCATAGCAACTGATACTCATCACTGAAATGTGAATCTTCGGGATAAATCACTTCACCGGTAGTCATATCGGTATAAGGATACAAATACATTTTTACATTTTCCTGAAACAGCGTTCCCATAGCCTGAAGCAAACCGCCACGCAGGTCATTGTATTGTGAATTATCCATAATCTTATCGAAAGTAGGCAACCCAACCACTATGCGGAGTTTGTTCATTTTAAACTGAGCAAAATAATCTACTAACTTAAAGTAACGGCTGAATTTGGAAACCATTACGCTCTGCCCTACTTTGTTGAGTAAATCAACCCGGTGCATAAAGTCTTTTTCATCCACCTCTTCATTCTGAATCAGGTAATTGAGGGAAATTTCGCAAAAAGCGATGGTATTATCAGGGGTGTAATCTTCATCACCTTTAAAAACAGATAAACTGTCATTTAAGAATTCAATATTCAAATTGTTTATTGGGCGGAAATATCCGCGCATCAATAACACATTTTTGCGGTATAATAAATCACTGGGTTGCTGAATGCGTCCCGACTGGTCGAACATAACCGCCGGAGTCATATTATGACTTACTAACATCAGATTCAATAAGCGGTTATCGCACCAGTTCATATCCGGACCTTCTACATATACATAATCTACTTCTACACGGTCGGTATCCAGATTATCAAGCAAGGATAACAGCACTTTTCGCGGGTCTTCCCAACCAAACAAACTACCGTGAATCAGGTTAATACCCAGGGTTCCTAACGAATATTGCTGCAAAAGCGTATCGTTTTCGAGCAATTTGATATGAATAAACATTTTATTGGGTTCGTAGCGGCTGCTTCCTTCCACAGCGATACCCAACCAACCGTTACCCTGATTGGTTTTGGCAAAATTCAGTGTTTCCACGGTATTGGCGAAAGCAAAAAACTTTTGAGTATTCTTGCTGTCCAGAATTTTGATTAATTCTTCGTACTCATAATCAACCATCTTACTCAATCGATCTTCAGCCACATAACGCGAAGGTGTACCCTGATTATAAAAATAATCAGAAAACGACTTATCGTAAGCCGAAATAGATTTTGCAATTGTATTCGATGCTCCACCGGCCTGAAACAAATGGCGGGCAGTCTCCTGCCCTCCGCCGATTTCAGCTATAGAGCCATAATAAACTGAATTGATATTGATTTGAACTGATTTTTCTTTGGTGCTTAGTGAGTTTTTCATTCAGTGACAGTAATTGATTGATAATTTGCTTTTAAATTAGTTACAAATATATCAACACTTTTCGAAACATAAGGTTTATTTTCGAAAATAAAAACAAAATTCATTAGCAAAAAACCATTTATGAGCTATAAAGAGAAATTTCTTCTATTATTTCTCAGTATTAGTTTAATAACTTTTTCACGAATATTTGTTTCAAGAGTGTTATCTTTCTGATAATCAATTACTAGAAAAAAAAATAAAAATTCTTGTGTATTTTGTTGATAATGAAGAATAATTATACTAATTTTGTGCGAAATTTGAATACGGAAAAATTTCTTTATTTAGTTTTATTAAGGAATTGAAATAAAAAACCTTTTTTTAGAATCAAAATTAAATTTCAAACTATACTAATATTATTTATTTATGAAACTGACACATCTTGAACATTTAGGTATTGCGGTAAAAAGCCTTGAAACTGCTATTCCATACTACGAAAATATTTTAGGATTAAGCTGTTATGCTGTAGAAGAAGTACCGGAACAAAAAGTAAAAACAGCATTTTTCAAAGTTGGACAAACTAAAATTGAATTACTGGAATCAACTGATCCTGAAGGTCCGGTTGGAAAATTTCTTGAAAAGAAAGGCGAAGGAGTTCATCACATTGCATTTGCAGTTGAAGGATTGCAAGAAACACTTGATTTAGTTGCCGAAAAAGGAATAACTTTGATTGACAAAACTCCACGAAAAGGAGCTGAGGGGCTAAATATCGCATTTCTGCATCCAAAATCAACTTTCGGTGTATTGACCGAACTTTGTGAAGATCCAAACAAATAATTGAAAAAATGTTTTTGGCTGATTGGTACTTACACGTGATTTTGTATCGATAAACAACAGCTGAAACTTCAGATATAACAAAATGGAAAATCAACAAAAAGTAAAAAACCTCATTGATTTACGCGTTCAGGCTAAATTGGGAGGGGGAGCTAAAAGAATTGCGTCACAACATGCTAAAGGTAAGTTTACAGCCCGTGAACGCCTGGAAATGTTGTTGGACGAAGGTAGTTTTGAGGAACTGGATATGTT
>JBAXAD010000145.1:0-9579 GCA_037142715.1 Paludibacter sp.
ATTCTTAATCATACAATAAATTAGTATTGAACAGACTTTTAATAATTAGGATTATACTCCTCATTATTAAAATATTATAAAGCCTCGCAAACACAAATGCGAGGCTTTTTTATATTCGGAAATTTAGAAAAATGCTAAGAACTTTACTATTTGCAAGTTGGTTTTAAAACATCAATTAAAATCAACATGCAATACATTTTTTAAGCTAATATAAGCAATAATTCAAATACAAATTGTCTGATTTCAAGAGAATTTCTTGCCTTTAACAATTCAATGAACTGCATTATATTAAATGAATTTCGACCTTTTGAAAAGTTAAAGTTCAGCCTTAATTAGTACAAACCCTCATTTACAACCATATTACTAGGGTTTTCACTAACAATTTATAGAGTTTAGCCTAACTTAAGAATATATAGTATGCTCTAATTTTGCAATATAAAAAACTTCAATCTTTGAATTGTAAAACCGTTCAGTTTGTGAACTTACAAAATGAATTGAATGTAAGATATACAGCAATAGATAATCCAGTACAAATTGACACACACTATAAATATATATAAATCAACCTTTTAAAATTTGCAATTATGACTGACAAAGAAATTATTTTGGAGTATCTAGAAGCTGGGTCTATCGGAAGTATCAATTTAAGAGGTGCTAAATTAATGGGGATGCACTTAGTCAAAGTTGATTTATCGGGTGCTGATTTATCTTTTGCTGATTTATCGGGTGCAAATCTGACAAAAGCCAATTTAAATGGTTCTAACTTAATTGGAGCAAACTTAAATGGAGCAAAACTGAGGGGAGCTGATCTTTCGAATGCAAATATTTCGGGTGCTAACCTATCTGGAGCTATTTTAATAAGGACAAAGCTATGTTATTCCAAATTGGTGGAAACCAATTTATCAGGAGCTAATCTAAAAGGAGCTAATCTGGTGGAGGTAAATCTTATGTTTGCCAATTTGAAGAATACCATTATGATAGGAGCAAATCTACCAAAAGCTGAACTTTCATTTGTAAATCTATCAACAGTGAACTTAGTGAGTGCCAATTTATCAGGTGCCTACCTATGCGATGCGAATCTTTCGGGTACAAATCTTTCGGGAGCTGATTTATTTTATGCCGACCTAACTGATGCAAATCTCTCCAATGCAAATCTTTCAGGGGCAGATTTAAGTGATGCCAACCTTAATGGAACAAATTTGAATGGAGCAAACCTAATGGGTGCAAAATTATTTAGTACCGTTCAAAAGAAATCGAAAATTCATGTAAATGGACAATCACAAAGCAAACTAGTTATCAATCAATTACAACCTGAATTGATGACAGTTTAGGGAGTTATTTATACTACTATTTTTCACTTGCTTTTTTTCGGCATGAGTGTTTAGAATGATTACAAATCGGCTGATTTTCAGAAATGAAATTTGGCCGAATTTGCATTTATAGATTTTGATTATTCCTTTTGAAAGTAAAGTCTGTAAACATTCTGATAACAAAATTGTTAGAGAACCATTGAACTTGTACAAAAAAAATAAATCAATGAAAATCGACAGAAAGATTCTTTATATTATAATTCTTGCAATGACCACAACAATAGCAACTGCTAGCAAAAAAGTTACTTCAATGATTAAGGAAGAAAATATCACTTACTCGGTTGGAAGTACTGTAATGAAAGGATATATTGCCTATAACGAAAATTTGAAGGGTAAACGTCCAGCGGTTTTGATTGTGCATGAATGGTGGGGATTGAATGATTATCCAAAAACTAGAGCAAAGCAATTGGCTGAACTTGGCTACATTGCCATGGCTGTGGATATGTATGGCGATGGCAAAATTGCGACGAATCCGAAAGAGGCACAAGCCTTGGCTTCAACATTTTACTCCAATCCGCAACTTTCAAAATCACGACTGGATGCAGCTCTGGCAGAAATTAAAAAACACAAACAGACTGACAATCAAAACATTTTTGCCATTGGTTATTGTTTTGGTGGCTCGGTAGTTCTGAATTCAGCCAAACTTGGAAGTGAGTTAAAAGGAGTTGTGAGTTTTCATGGTGGATTGGCAGGTGTACCAGCAAATAAAAAACTATTGAAAGCCATGATTTTGGTTTGTAACGGTGGAAATGATAAATTTGTAAGCGAAAATGATATAAATACTTTCAAACATCAATTGGATTCGATTGGAGCTAATTATACTTTTATCACTTATCCCAATGCAACACACGCATTTACCAATCCTGCTTCAACTGAAGTTGGCAAAAGTTTTAACATGCCAATTGAATACAATAAAAAAGCTGATATTGATTCGTGGAACGATATGTTGGCTTTTTTCAAGAAAACAATCAAAAAATAATTTTCATTCCTTATCAAATATATTTTTCAATGTCAAAAGCGTTTCAACCAATTATATTTAAAGCAGTTACTATCAAAAATCGAATTGGATTATCTCCCATGTGCCAATATTCCGCAGAAGATGGTTTTGTAAACGACTGGCATTTTGTACATTATGGTAGTCGAGCTGTAGGCGGTGCTGGATTAATCATCGTAGAAGCTACCGCAGTGACTCCCGAAGGACGCATTACACCGCATGATTTAGGAATTTGGAATGATGAGCAAGTGATTGGATTGAAGAAAATCACGGAATTTATTCATCAAAATAATGCTGTGGCCGGCATTCAGATTGGCCATGCTGGTCGCAAAGCATCACATGCTTCTCCTGCCGATGGTGGCAAACAACTTACAGAATCAGAGGGTGGCTGGCAAACTGTTGGTCCTTCGCCCCTGCCATTTTCTGAAAATGAAATTGCCCCAAATGAACTTGGAAGGACTGAAATAGATATCGTTATCGAACAATTTAAAACCGCTGCGCAACGAGCCAATAAAGCTGGTTTCAAAGTTTTGGAAATTCATGGTGCGCATGGCTATTTGTTGCACCAATTTTTATCGCCATTGAGCAACAATAGAAAAGATGAATATGGTGGAAGTTTTGAGAATAGAATTAGGTTGCTTTTGGAAGTGGTGCAAGCGGTTCAATTGGTTTGGCCAACAAATTTGCCATTATTTGTACGTTTATCTGCAACCGACTGGACTGAAGGAGGCTGGAATCTTGAGGAAACAATTGAACTTTGTAAAATTCTAAAACAGCGAGGCGTAGATTTAATTGATTGCTCAACGGGTGGAAATTTGCCAACTGCAGTAATTCCGGTAGCTCCTAGATTTCAGGTTCCATTTTCGGAAGCAATACGAAAAATCGGAATCAGCACAGCAATAGTTGGAATGATTACTACGATTGAAGAAATTACTGAAATACTAGATGAAGAAAAAGCAGATATGGTATTTATGGGTAGAGAATTATTGAGAAATCCTTATTTTCCGTTACTAAGTTCATTAAAAACAGCAGAAAAAGTGAATTGGCCAATTCAATATTTAAGAGGGAAATAATATTTAAGGGAAAGCAATTTAAATAGAATTCTTTTCTTAAATATAATTCACTTCAGCATGCAATTCAATTCCAAATCTTTCATTCACAGAGGATTGAATTTGCTCCGCTAAATAGACTATTTCGGCTCCAGTTGCCTCACCTTTATTAACCAACACCAATGCTTGCTTATCGTGTACGGCTGCGTTTCCAATTTGCTTTCCTTTCCATCCGCATTGGTCTATTAACCAACCTGCTGGAACTTTTTCTTCCGTTTCTGAAACATAATAATGGGGAATATTGGGATAGTTCTGTTGCAACGAAAGAAAATGCTCTTTGGAAATTACTGGATTCATAAAAAAACTCCCAGCATTACCAAGTAACTTTATATCAGGCAATTTACTTTCACGAATGGATATAATTGTATTACGAATATTTTGCAGATTCACTTCACCTGATTTCAGTACTTCTTCTTCCAAATGTTGATAATTCAGCTTAAAGACTGGCAATTTATCCAATTTAAAAACTACAGATGTTATAATATATTTCCCTTTATATTCTTTCTTAAAAATACTTTCGCGATAACCATATTTACAGTTATCCACAGAAAAGCTTTGAGAATTAGCCGTATCAATTTCTACGACATTCACTGATTCAATAACATCCTGAACTTCTACACCATACGCACCGATATTCTGAACAGCCGACGCTCCTACTTCACCCGGAATAAGCGAAAGATTCTCCACGCCACCCCAACCGTTTTCAACACAATAGGCCACAAAATCATCCCAAACCACGCCAGAACCAACTTCCAAATAAATCGATTTATCTGATTCGTTTATTTTTTTTATTGTACAAATTGCAGAATGCAGTATCACACCTTCAAAATCGCTCAAAAACAACAAGTTACTTCCACCACCAATGTGAAGAATTTTATTCGATTTGACGATTTCTGACTGCAAAACTGTTTGCAAATCTTCAACTGAATCATATTCAATAAAATAATCGGCTTTGACATCAATGCCAAAAGTATTATTTGCCAATATGGAAATATTTGATTTTGTAAGCACTTTATATAAGTATAAATTGAACTATATGAATAAGTTAATGCAAATACCGTTCGATTATTAGATAATAAAAACGATACTTCAATTTTAAATTTTAAAAGAAATCAAAGGTACATAAATGTTTGGAAGTGACAAAAACGAAGTGCTGAAAATGAAAAGAATTGCGACTTTCATAAGCTAAATATTTATTTCAATCTATTTCATTCCATTTTTTCACAATCTCATGAAATTTGTGTAATTTAGCAGTCCAAAAAACAATTCTTTTAAGTAAATCCAAAACGACATGAATTCATTTCTAAACCGCATAGCAGAAGTATTTTATAGCAATTATGATGCTCGGATTAGCGATTTGACATTCGTTTTCCCAAACCGTCGTGCAGGACTCTTTTTCCAACGGTATTTAGCTGAAATTGCCGCCAAACCCATTTTCTCACCAGAAATCCTTACTATAAATGATTGTTTTGCTTCAGCATCTAGTTGGCAAACTGCTGATAGATTGAGCATGCTTTTTCGATTGTATCGTATTTATATAGAGCATAGTAAGAGCGAAGAAACTTTCGATTCGTTTGTCTTTTGGGGTGAAATGTTGCTTTCCGATTTTGAAGATGTAGACAAGTACCGTGTGGATGCCAAGCAGTTATTTACCAATATTACTGAGTTGAAGCAAATTGATGAACTTTTCAATGTATTCACAGAAAAGCAAGTAGAAGCAATTCGGCAATTTTGGAGCAGTTTTGTACCAATAACTGAAGGGAAAACGCAGGAAGAATTCATTGCCACGTGGAAAATCCTTTTGCCCATCTACGAACAGTTTCGCTCAGAGCTAATCGCTGAAAATACAGGCTCTGAAGGGATGATTTGCAGGGATGTGGCTGACCGACTTCGCAATAAAGAAATTATTCCAGAATTTGAGAATAAACAATTTGTTTTTATTGGTTTCAATGCGTTGAATCCTTGCGAACGAACGCTTTTTGCTGAGCTTCAAAAGCGGGAACAAGCTGATTTCTATTGGGATTACGATGCAGCCGAATTGCGCGACAGCGATAATCAGGCATCCCGCTTTTATGCAGATAATATACATATTTTCCCTTCAAAATTTAGCATTGAACCAATTATTGAATCTCTGCAAGACAAAGAAATAGAATTGATTGCGGTTCCCTCAGCGGTTGGGCAAGCCAAACAAGTTTATGCTATTTTGAATAATATTTATCCTCCAGAAAATAATGAAACAACTGTAAACTATCATCCCGATAGCTATCGGGAGTCAACTGTCAACCATAACAAATCGTGGATAAACACAGCGGTGGTTTTGCCCGAAGAAAGTTTATTGGTGCCGCTGCTACATTCATTGCCTGAGCAAATTGGAAAGGTGAATGTAACGATGGGTTTTCCGCTGAAGGCAACTCCAGTTTCGGGTTTGATTGAGCATATTTTTGAACTTCAACGGCGCATGCGCGATTCGGGCGGACGAATTTCGTTCTATCACCAAAACGTATCCAACATCCTTAACCATCAATATATTGCCATGCTTTGTGGTGAAAAAGTAAAAGGAATAATGCACCGCATGGCCGAAAATAATTGGATATATGTGGATGCACAGGAGTTGAAAATGAATGAATTGCTGGCAGCTATTTTTATTCCACAGACGAATACGCAATCTTTTTTGCCGTATCTTTTGCAAATTCTACGAAGTCTGCAAACTGGCTGGCAACAAGCTTCGGACGAAACGCATAATTATCAGTTGGAATGCGATTTTCTGTATCAATATTATGTTACCATCAATCGTATGGCGGACATATTGAAAAACAAGCCACAGGAAGTAGAAATGAGCATTGACACTTTGGTACGATTAACGAAACAAATCACTGCTGGAATTTCTATACCGTTTGTGGGTGAACCATTGGATGGATTGCAGGTGATGGGTGTATTGGAAACGCGTGGTTTGGATTTTGATAACTTGATAATTACATCATTCAACGAAGGCGTTTTCCCACAAAAGAGTAGTACCAATAGTTTTATTCCATATAACCTTCGTCGTGGTTTTGAACTGCCCACAACCGAACATCAAGATGCCATTACTGCTTATAATTTCTATCGATTAATTCACCGTGCCAAAAAGATATTCTTCCTGTATGATTCCCGTTCAGAAGGTGGCCAGACTGGTGAAGTGAGTCGCTTTTTGCACCAACTGTATTATCATTATGGCGTTAAATATCAACGCAAAACCGTTTCTTTTGATATTGGTTTTGGTACGCCACAAGCCATTCAAATTGAAAAATCGGAAGCGGTAATGGCTAAAATTCAATGCTTTGCAAAGTCTGGCGATTTCCAACCAGCACTTTCGGCAAGTTCCATCAATTCGTATATCGATTGTCCGCTGCAATTTTACCTCACAAGGGTGGAAAAAGTGGAGCAAGCCGAAGAGGTGAAAGAAACTGTGGAGTCGGATATGTTTGGAACGCTATTTCACGCCGTTATGGAAAATTTGTACGAGCCGTTTAAAGGTAATATGATGCAAACCACGGATTTTGATGAATTGCAAAAAAACACGTTGCACATTGACCAACAAATTGCACGTGCTTTTTCGGAGAAATACTTCAAAAAGAAAAACAATGCAATTGTTCCATTGGAAGGTAACAACTTGTTGATTGCCAGTGTTATTCGAAAATATATTATTCAGGTTTTGAAAACGGATAAACAACATGCACCTTTTCGTTATATTAATTCAGAAGAAAGATGTAGCATTCAATATCCCATTTTGGAAGGAACTTGCAATGTGAATATTAAAGGATTTATCGACAGAATAGATGAAAAAGAAGGTCGATTGCGAATCTTGGATTATAAAACAGGAAGCGGTTCGCTTGAGTTCAAAAGTCTTGATGAAGTATTTGAAAAGAACAAAGACAAGCGTCCGAAATTTGTTTTGCAGACATTTCTCTATGGCATTTTGTACAAAGAAAAAGCATTGGGAAAAGTTATGACACCCGGCATTTATTACATGCGTGACGTGTTTAAGGAAGGTTTTGACACAGAATTGCATTATAAACCAGAGAAAAATGTAAATGAAACAGTTACTGACTTTCACACTTACGAAGATGAATTTCGTGAACACTTAACGAATTGTCTGGAAGAAATTTTCAACCCTGAAATTCCATTCACGCAAACTGAAAATGTAAAAGTTTGCCAGTATTGCGCGTACGTTGGGGTTTGTAATAGATGAAAGATTAATGAGATAATATGCTAATGGGTTAATTAATAGACTATTTAGACAATTAAATAATGGAAATAATAAACCCACTATTGATTTTTCAAATTATCGCAATATCTTATTACTTCATTACCATATTATCGCATTACCATATTATCGCATTAACTTATTAACCCATTAATAATATGGCATTTGAAATAGAACGAAAATTTTTAGTAACTGGTGAATTTAAGTCATTGGTCTCCAACAGTTATCGCATCACGCAGGGATACTTGTCATCGGTGCCGGAGCGAACTGTGCGTGTGCGTGTTAAGGGCGACAAAGGTTACATTACAATAAAAGGAAAAAGCAATGATTCGGGAATGAGCCGTTACGAGTGGGAAAAAGAAATACTTCTCAATGAAGCGCAGGAACTTCTAAAACTTTGCGAACCTGGCATTATTGACAAAACACGTTATGAGGTAGTGTTTGAAAATCAAACCTTTGAGGTGGATGAGTTTTATGGTGAGAATGAAGGTTTAATTATGGCTGAATTGGAGCTAGAAGATGAATCGGCAAAAATAATAAAGCCTGAGTGGTTGGGACTAGAAGTTACGGGCGACAAACGATATTACAATTCACAATTGAGTTTACATCCATTTAGAAATTGGAAAAACTAACTATTTTAATTCAAATCCAAATACCATTCTATGAAATTTAAGTTTTATATTATTATCTTCATTGTTTTATTTTGTCAAAGTATTACCTTTGCCAGTCAAAAAGTATATGTGATCCATGGATTTGCAGGATTTCCATTGCAAATGGAAAAAATTGTTCAGGGATTAAATCACAGTGGTTTTCTGACCGAAAACTATACATACCCAAGTTTTTCTGAAGACCTTGATAGCGTTGGCCGTGATTTATATCGCAAAGTAAAATATGAGAATTTCGATACAGTTTCATTTGTAACTCATTCGATGGGTGGATTGGTAGTACGGTCGATGTATCAATATTTGGATTCGACTGTTCATTTTCCATTCATTTACCGTGTGGTAATGTTGGCGCCACCCAACAAAGGAACAGAACTTGCTGATTTTCAATTCAATCATGTTTCAAAGACATTATTAGGTCCAAACGTAGAAAACATGAAAACCAATTATGATTCTTACGTCAATAAGCTACCATTTCCAACTTCCGAAGTTGGAGTAATTGCAGGAATTAGAGGAAAGAAACCATGGTTCAATCCATTTTTAAAAGAAGACAATGATGGTACGGTGACCATTGGTTCGGCCATTATGGGTGGTGAAAAAGACGTTGCCATCATCAAATCAATGCATATATTAATGCCCGAAAAAGAAAAAGTAATACAACTTGTGATTACTTTTATGAAAACTGGCTGTTTTATCAAAAACAAGAATATTAAATAACCTCACTATAAAATTAGTAAATATGAGTTCAATTATTATCAGCAGTTTTGCCGAATTTGAAAAATTCGTAGGTCAAGATTTAGGAGTTTCTGATTATATGACCATTTCACAGGAGCAGATTAATTTGTTTGCAGATGCCACTTTAGACCATCAGTGGATACATGTGGATCCTGAGCGTGCCAAAACAGAAAGCCCATTTAAAAGTACCATTGCTCACGGATTTTTAAACTTGTCAATTATGCCATATTTGTGGGAACAGATAGTGGAAGTACAAAATTCAAGACTAACAGTGAATTATGGCATTGAGAAACTGCGATTTAACCAGCCAGTACTGGTGGGAAGTGAAGTAAGATTAAAAGCCAAACTTCAGTCGTTAATCAACTTGCGAGGAACTACCAAAGCAGAAATTCAAGTAGTGTTGGAAATAAAAGATAACAAAAAATCAGCATTGGAAGCCATCATTGTTTTCTTGTATCATTTTCAA
>JBAXAD010000146.1:0-9568 GCA_037142715.1 Paludibacter sp.
TTGGCACGGGTACAACTTTTACAGGCGGTGCATTTACACACAACGTAGCGGGCAATTGGACCAAAAGCGGAACATTTACCGATACGGGTTCTACCATCAATTTCAATAGCAGCAGTGCCTCACAAAGCATTGGGGCTAGTAATTTTAATAATGTATCATTTGCCAATGCAGGTGTGAAAAGTGCAACCGGTGCATTTAGCATTGCTGGAAGTGCAACCATAAGCAGTAATTTTAGTGCGGGCAGTTTTACGCATACGCTTCAGGGCAACTGGACTAACAACGGAACATTTACCGCTGGTACAAGTACCATTTCGTTGACAGGAGGCTCGGGGCAAACTATAGGGGGTTCGGCTTCAACTTCTTTTTATAACCTCACCAAAAATAGTGCAGGATTGGCAACATTGGGAGTAGCTACCACAGCAACAAATACCTTGACTTTGACGTCGGGAAACATTGACATAGCGGCTTATAATCTGACTGCTGGTGCAATAAGTGGCGGTAGTGCTACATCTTATGTGAAAACAACAGGTGTAGGGCGGTTGGTACAATCGGTTGATTACAACGTTACTAAAATCTTTCCTGTGGGTCGTTCTGCCTACAATCCAGGTTCTATAACCAACAACTCGGTGGGTGGGATTGACAATTTCTACATGGGCGTAACGGATGATGCCATCACCAATGCCAACGATAATACCAGAACCGTGAATAGAAGATGGTATTTGTATAAAAACAATGCTGGAACGGTAAACGTTACCCTTGCCTTTACCTACAATTCGGGCGAAGGAGCTACCAATTTCAATGCTGCCTCCAATCCTAAATTTGGACTTTATAACGGTAGTTTTTGGGCTTATACCAATGCTTCGGTGGCAGGCACTACCTTAACTGCTACAGGGGATATTGTTAATTTGAATACTTCCAATCAATTTATTAGCATGGGTAGTGATGCAGCCTTTAGTGCGAGTAAATTGGCAGTAATAAGTATGAGTCCATCCAATCCTACATTAGGTGTTGCCAATGTTAATACTACCATACAATCGCAAAATAGTCAAAGTGTACCAACTATAGTACTTTCATCAACAGCTTTTAATTTGACGGCAACCAACACTACTTTGTCATCCACTTTTTCTGGTACCATAGGTGCCAATGCCTATCAAACGTCAGTTTCATCGATTGGATTTACAACTTCTACTTATGTTGACCCAAGTTATAGAACCAATGCCACAATAACCGCTACCCGCACATCGGGCGAAACCCTTGCTGCTGGTACGAGTGCTGCATTTGATGTATATAATGGTACAATTTACGAACCAATAGCCACAGAAAATTGGAATGCCAGCAATGGTTGGAGAAAGAGTACGGATGGTGGCAATAACTGGACTAATCCGGCAACACTGCCTGCTAGCAATATTTTTGGAACTACCGATATCATTCGTATTCCATTGGGAATAACGCTCACGACCAATGTTACTGCCTCTGCTTATTCTGTTTTGGTGTTTGGAACCTTGGATATCCCAAGTGGTGGAAGCTTGACTATCAATCATAATGTGGTAAGTACACTAGATGCTGACTATAACCTACACGTGCACGGTACAGTGAAGAATTCGGGTGGTACATTAACCAATAGTAATACTGCTTATCCATTTGAAATTCATGGCGGTACTTTTTGGCATGCCGTGGCTGGAGGAAGCATTCCAACTTGTAATTTTACTACTTTTAGCGGCACTACTTCTACCTGTAAAGTGCAGGGAGCGGGAGTGGGTGGACTGAACCAGACTTTCGAGAATTTTACCCTCACTTCTGGAAATCAAACCTTAACAGGCAATATGACCCTAAGTGGCGTATTGACCTTAACCAGTGGTGTTATTAGTACTGGTGTAAACTCTGTTATTCAGACCATTACAGGTTCGTCAACCAGTGCGTCATCAACTGCATATATCAATGGAAATTACCGACTTTATGCACCAAATGGTTCAAATCAAACCATTACTTTCCCCGTGGGAGATACAAATTATTATTCTCCCATTTCATTCACGTTTGAAGGAACATCAGCCGGTTCTGGTTACATTGATGCATTTACTACAGCTGTAGCTCCTCCATTGGCTTCGGGGTTGAGTCAGTCTAAATACATTAACCGAAAATGGAAATTAACAAATAATGGGGTAAGTTTTACTTCCTACAGTACAAGTTTAACTTATAACGTTGGCGATAAAATTGGAAGTCCAGTTACCGGAAATCTTGCTTTGCGCAGATACCGAGGAGCCAGTTGGATTATCACCAATGGTGCGGCCACAGGAAACACGATTACTGCAAGCAGTTTGGCCGAAACCGGAGCGAGCAACTATAGTGAGTTTTATGTTGGAGAAAACGATTGTTTGTCAACTAATTATGTATGGCTTGGAGGCACTGATACCGATTGGAACACGGCAAGTAACTGGTGTAGCAACGCAGTGCCTACTTCAACTACCGATGTTACCATACCCACTGGCATTACCAATTATCCAGTAATTTCTGGCACCAGTTCTTGTAAAGCATTGAACATTGTAAGTGGTGCTAGTTTGACAATTTCTGGGGCTAATACGCTGAATGTGTATGGTGCTTTGACCAACACCGGGACCTTTACTACAGGTACTAGTACGGTAGTTTTTGCAGGGTCATCTGCTCAAACCATCACGGGAACAACGGTATTCAATAACGTAACAGTGAGCAATGCGGCAGGAGTAACTTCCGCTTCCAATCAAACGGTAAACGGTACACTCAATTTAACCACCAATGCTTCTTCCACCAAAGGCTCGCTGGATATGGGCAGCTATACGCTAACCATGGGCGAATCGGCCACTAACACTGGTGTTGGCGATGTAACTGGAATTATTAGACGCGAGCATACTTTTACGGGAAATACCACTTATACTTTTGGCCATCCTTACACTTCTATCAAATTCGTTAATGTTTCAGGCGGAGTGAAACCACAATGGATTAGTTGCAAAGTGGCTATTGGCACAGCACCTACTTGGAGAAGTCTGGCTGTGAACAGAACTTATAGCTTTACCGAAGATGGAACGGGAACGGACAGAACCGTTACCAATTTACATTATTTGGATTCTGAATTACATGGAATTGAAACTGATGAATCGAAACTGGTTTTCTGGGATGCCTATGCGGGACCAACTTACAGCTCTGTTTTTCCTCGTGGAAAAACAACGAACGATGCCAGCAATAACTATGTAAGTCTGACGGGTATGGCCATTAATTTTATTGCTCCCTATGCCACTGCAGATACCAAACAGTGGGGATTGGGCTATACCAATGTAACTAAAATTACTTGGACGGGGAATGGCTCCCCAACCTTCTACAGCGATTGGAGCTTGCCAGGGAACTGGAATGGTGGTGTGCCTACTGCCAATGATGATGTTGTCATACCACTGTCGTTGCCAGTTGATACACACGGTTATCCAACCCGTAACCTCAATGCTTCAACAGTTCCGTCCGTTTGTAAATCGCTCGAAATTGAAGCAGGTGCTTCACTCACGGTTGATAATTTTGACATTACCATCAATGGTTCCACTGGCGCTTGGAAAAACAATGGATCATTTACACCCGGCACTGGAACTATATATTTAACGCACGGAAATACATCCGAAATAACAACAATAACTGGAACTACTAGCTTTAATAACCTTTCGGTGGCTGCCAATACTAAAATTCAGGCTGCTGTAGGTAGTGTGATGAAAATAGGTGGAACATTTTCTACTGGTTCGGGTGTCGTTCTTGATTTCAATACCTATAGCAATACGCTGGAATATAATGGTACAGTTGCACAAACCTTGCCACCTACTACCACTTTCAATAACTTGACAGTCAGTAATCCGGCAGGGGTAAGTTCTAGTTCAGACCAAACAGTAACCGGAGTTTTGAGTCTTACTACCAATCCCGATGCTACCCACGGTTCGTTAGATATGGGAAGCAATACACTCAATCTGGGGGGTTCCGCTACCAATTCGGGTTTGGGAGATGTATCAGGTATAGTAAAACGCGAGCATACTTTTGTGGGTAACAATGCCTATACGTTTGGCAATCAATATACAACCATTACTTTTGTAAACGTTACAGGTAGTAGTAAACCAACTTGGGTAAGTTGCAAAATTGCCATAGGAGCTGCACCTTCATGGAGAACTGGGGCTCTAAAAAGATCCTACAGTTTTGCACAGTCGGGTGGAACGGACAGAACCATTACCAACCTACATTATTTGGACTCCGAATTAAATGGTTCGGAAACCGACGAAACGAAACTTGTATTCTGGGATGCCTATACTGGACCTGATTACACGAATAATCGTCCACGTGGTATGTCAAATTATAGTGCTACCAATAATTGGATTGGTTTAACGGGTATGGCCATCAATTTTATTGCTACTTCCACTTCTTTGGATGTGAAACAATGGGGATTGAGTTATACCAATGTGACCAAAAATACTTGGACTGGAAATGGTTCAGCCTCTTATCCAGGCGACTGGAGCTTGCCGGGCAATTGGAATGGCGGTGTACCAACAGCCACTTCAGTAGTTGTTATTCCTACTACATTACCTAGTGATACACATGGTTATCCTTCAAACAAACAACTTTCTTCTCCTGCAATTTGCAAATCGATAGAAATTGAACCAGGAGCTATATTGGCAGTTGATACTTTTAAAATCACGGTAAAAGGAGCTGCAGGTGCATGGATCAATAATGGAACTTTTACAGCTGGCACGGGTACGGTGACTTTTGCAAATGATACCATTACAAATACTGTTTCCCTAACTGGAACCACCAATTTTAATCATTTAACGGTTGATGCCAATACTTATATTGAACCTTCAACAGGAAGTATAACTAGAATTGCGGGTACACTCACTGCAGGTGCAGGAAGTATACTTGACTTCACTGCTACACACAATACCATAGAATACAATGGTACTGGTGGTCAGACTGTTCTCAATGCTGTAGGTCCAAGTAGTGATAGAGGATATTATTCTTTAATTTTAAGTGGCAGTTCAACCAAAACAATGCCTTCTTCCGCTTTGTCGGTAGCTGGTAATTTTAGTATGAGCGGCACTGCTTCTGCTACACTTTTAGAGGCATTAACCACGGGTGGAAATGTAACACTTGGGGCAGGAACAGCTTTAACGACAGGGGCATATACCCACTTGGTAGGTGGAAACTGGACGAATAATGGGGCAACATTTACCAATACCGGAAGTACGATAAACTTCAACGGAACAACGGCACAAGCCATAGGTGGCACAAGTTCGAACAGTTTCGATAACTTGAATGTCTCCAATAGCACGGCGAATGTTTCAGCAACCAATGATATATCAGTGGCAAGTGCATTGACTGTTGGTGCTTCGGCAACATTGGACATGGGAACAAATTTATTGACCAGTATGTCCAGCAATAGTGGTTCGGGCACATTGAAAACACAGAATACCAGTTCTACGCCAATACCTACTGGAAAAACATGGTCGTCAACTGTTGTGTACAACAATGCCACTACATCCCAAACAGTAATGCCAGCCACTTATACTGGCTTGCAAATCAGCAACCCAATTTCAGCAAATGCTTCAGGAACACTGAATACTACTACGCTGACTATTGACTACGGTGCAGTTTTAGATATGGGAACAAATGTGTTGAATACCATGACTACAAACGGTGGTACGGGAGAATTGAAAACCCAAAACACCAGTTCCTTACCAATTCCGTCTGGCAAAACATGGCCAGGAATTATGGAGTTCAATGGTTCGGCTGCTCAAACAGCTGTTGCAGGTACATTCGGAAATTTGGAAATTGACAATGCAGCTGGAGTTACCTTGGCTACAGATGCGGTAGTTAACGTTAGTAATTCCTTGCTGATTTATGAAGGTAAAAAATTGCAAATTGGCACTGAAACTGAATTGATTGCAAATTCAATCAGTAATAATGCAGGAACTTCAGGGTTGGTGATAAAATCAAGTTCTACAGCTCCAAACGGTTCGCTCATTTTCCACAATGATTATAACGCACCAGTGGCGGCAACCGTTGAAATGTACAGCAAAGCATTTTATTCCGGAGCTTACAAATGGCAATTCTTTGGCATTCCAATTCGCACCATGACTGCATTCCCAACTTTCAACGGTGGCTATGTACGGCAATATAACGAAGCTGGAACTGGTGCCGGTTTAACATCCGACAAACATTGGATTCAGTTGGCAAATGCTAGTACTTTATTGCCATTCAAAGGCTATGAGGCAGGACAAGCAGCTGCAAAAACATTCTATTTTACTGGCGATTTAGTGAATAGTGATTATGCCTCTGGCCAGCTTCCGATAACAGTAAGTGCCCAATATCCGGGGCAACATTTGATTGGAAACCCATACACGGCAGCCATCGATATTAGCAAAATAGAATTTGGTACAATTGACACATTAATAATCGAAAATACAATTTACTTGTACAATACAGGTTCTTATGCCGATTGGACAACTGCAGGATCTGGTACTATCTCTGCCAATGCTTTTACTCCTGGACAATATGTTAGTATTCCAAAATCTGTAGCAGGAACCAATGGTTTACCTAGTCAAATTCCGTCAATGCAAGCATTTCTGGTTATGGCTACTGCCAACAATTCATTGGCTACAGTTTCCATACCTTATAGTGCAGTAGGTACGGTAGTGAAAAATACCGCAATGCAACGAGCCCGAACTTCGCTAAATGTTAGCACTCGTATTGATGTAAAAGGTACTGGGTATGGCGATAGAATGTGGTTGATTTCCGAACCAACCTGTACACGTGGTTTTGATAATGGCTGGGATGGCTATAAATCGCTTTATAACAGCGTTACTCAGATTTTTGCCATTGAAACTTCGGGTGACTATCAGGTCAATTCGGTAGCCAATATAAACAATACCTACCTTGGTTTTCAGGCGGGAGCTAGCGAAACCTACACCATGACATTTACCCACGAAAATATGGAATCGCAATATCCTGCTTTATATCTGATTGATTTGATGAATAATAACCAAGTCACAGACATTACATTAAGTGGTTCTACCTATAGTTTCTCAGCCAACGCAACAGGTACTCCTGATAAACGTTTTAAGATAGTAACCAGTTTGGGTACTGTAACTGCTAATAAAACGGTGGCTGATGCAAAACTGAATGTTTATTGTTCTCAAAAAACGATATTCATCGACAATAAGTTGGGCGATGCTGGAAGTTTGATGATTTATGACATAACAGGACGTTTTGTAAAAAAATTCAAGTTCAGTGCCAATAATATCAGTTCGTTGCCAATGAATATTCCTACAGGTTCATATATTCTAAAGGCTAAAGTTAATAATGAAGAAGTTGTACAAAGTATTGTCGTACAGTAAAATCGTTATATGCTGAGAATTCTAAAGAATATTTGATGTAAATAATAATTTTTAAAATTTGAATTTATGAATCGTTTATTTATCATCATTGTTTTGAGCTTTATTTTTGGATTTGCAAGTAGAAACTACGCTCAGGCAGTTCTTTCAAATTCAACATCTGAAGACAAATCCGTTGTAACCAATCCAAAGGATACCGTGCCCTACTTTTGGGACGATTTACGCATGACACTTGATAATGGCAGTAGTGGAACGGCTCTGGAGTACTTTTCGGGTAAAACTGCTGGTCCTCAGATTTACTATTTTAGGAATAACGATGGGTTGGAGGCAATGTCGTTTACTGTTCAGTTGCCACACAGTTGGAGGGAGGGGAGCAGAATTTATCCACATATTCATTGGACACCAAAAGAAACTTTGCCTGGGAATGTAGAATGGAATTTTGACTATACTTGGGCAAACTTTAATCCTGAAAAAGCAGAGGTTTTTCCTAAAATACACACCAATACCCTTTTGAGTGTGGGTCCATTTGTTGCCAATACGCACAATATCACAGTCCTCACCAAAGATAATGAAGGAATTGATGGGACTGGGAAAAAAGTTTCAAGTATACTTATTTGTAGAATTTGGCGATACTCTAAAGATGCAGATGATACTTATGAAGCTGACGCAGGTGCTTTATTCCTCGATTTTCATATCCAGATTGATGGCTTTGGAAGTAAGCAGGAGTATAAAAAATAAATGACCCCTAACCCCTAAAGGGGAACTAAGCATGTATTTGATTTACATAAACTTCATTTTATAAACTGTCTCTTTTTAATGTGAAATTTCAAGAACCAAAACTATCCTAATTCCCCTTTAGGGGTTAGGGGTTATTTATACATTCTTTCTCTTACAGCTTTAATTTCGTCGGAAGTTACATAGTCGTCGTAATCCATTTGTTTGTCAATTATGCCGCGTGGTGTTAGTTCTATAATCCGGTTACAAACGGTTTGGATAAACTCACGGTCATGCGAAGCCATCAATACGTTACCCTTGAAGTTCACCAGCGTGTTGTTGAATGCCTGAATTGATTCCAAATCCAAGTGGTTGGCTGGAGAATCCAATACCATTACATTCGCGTTTTTGAGCATCATACGTGATATCATGCAACGCATTTTCTCACCACCCGACAGTACACTCGATTTCTTGTAGATTTCCTCACCAGCGAACAACATTTTTCCCAAATATCCACGAATAAAAGCTTCGGTGGTATCTGTAGAAAACTGTCCGAGCCAATCCACCAAGTTCAAGTCAGTGTTGAAAAACTCGGTATTGTCAATTGGCAAATAGGCGTGAGTGATGGTAACACCCCAATTATAAGTTCCTTGGTGGTTCTTGTCGTGTCCATTAAGTATCTCGAAAAAGGCAGTCATGGCGCGAGGATCTTTCGATAAGAATATGATTTTATCGTTTTTCTCCACATTGAAATTCACATCTTTGAAAAGTACTGTTCCATCATCGGCAGTTTTGCCAAGTCCAGCAATTTCCAATACCATATTTCCCGGTTCGCGTTCTGGCGTGAAAATGATTCCCGGATATTTACGAGTAGAAGGTTGAATTTCCTCCACGTTGAGTTTCTCAAGCATTTTCTTACGACTGGTGGCTTGTTTAGATTTGGCCACATTGGCACTGAATCGGCGAATAAATTCTTCCAATTCCTTGCGTTTCTCGTCCGATTTCTTGTTTTGGTTTTGTTGCTGACGCAATGCCAATTGACTAGATTCGTACCAGAAGGAGTAATTTCCAGAGAATTGTTGCACTTTACCGAAGTCAATATCAACGGTGTGCGTACTTACAGCATCCAAAAAGTGACGGTCATGCGACACCACCAAAACGGTATTTTCGTAGTTTGCCAAATAATTTTCCAACCACATCACGGTATCCACATCCAAGTCGTTGGTTGGCTCATCGAGTAGTAAATTGTCAGGTTTACCAAACAATGCACGCGCCAAAAGCACACGCACTTTTTCCATTCCACTTAGGTCTTTCATCAACTGATAATGCAAATCTTCCTTTATTCCAAGTCCACTAAGCAATGAAGCAGCATCACTTTCTGCATTCCAGCCGTTCATCTCGGCAAATTTCTCTTCCAACTCAGAAGCACGAATGCCGTCAGCATCAGTGAAATCTTCCTTCAGATAAAT
>JBAXAD010000147.1:0-9547 GCA_037142715.1 Paludibacter sp.
CCAAAAGTTTATGTCGAATGAACATGCTTAGTTCCCCTTTAGGGGCTAGGGGTTTCCTAATCAATTTCCAAATTCAAACCATCCCTCAGAGTTTTCAATGCTGAATTTTGGTCTGCCATTAACTTATATCTATCTTCTGGAGAACTTGCTCTTTGCACTTCAGTTTCTTCAATTTCTTTAATGGACATTCGTATCATGGAATTTTGAAGCTGCCTTTGCAAATATGAGATGATATCAGGCTGAAGCTTTGTTAACTCTTTTTGCTGTAGACTATTACTCACAGTTACATCAAAAGTAGTATCCGAAGTAAGATTTGGTATGTTGCTCAAAATAAAGCTTGTAAGACGTCCCTGTTCAGGAATTGTATCGGCAAATTGTCGCCAAGCGTTCTCTAATTCAAAGTTTGTGAATGGTTTATTTTGTATGGGAATTGGATCGTCACTTTTGGGAACAAAGGCATCCTGTGGTTCAGATACAACAATGGGTATAGGGGCCGAAATAGAAATACTACCGGGCCGTTGGTACGAAGGTGCAACAGGAATTACGGCAGGTTTTGGTGCAGCTATAATTATTTGTTGAGACACGACATTTGAAGCAGCTACAACCGTTTCATTTGGTGTTACAGCTATACTTTGAATCGGAATTGGCTGTTCATCGTCAATTATGGATTTTTTTTTTTCATCCGTCAGTTGGCACAGACGAATTAAAGCAAGCTCTACAAGAAGCCGTTTATTCTTACTTTGTCGATAATCAATGTCACAATCGTTGGCTATTTTCAAGGCTTGAAACAAAAATTCAACTGGACAATTCTGCGCCTGAGCTTTATATCGTTCACCAATGCCCGCTCCCACCTCCAATAATGAGATTGTTTGCGGGTCTTTACTCACTAACACATCACGCAAATGCGAGCTTAAACCAGTTATAAAATGGTGTCCATCAAATCCTTTATTCAAAACTTCATTCAGAATAAGCAAAGATTTACTCACTTCACCTTTCAAAACCCCATCAACCAATTTGAAATAATACTCATAATCCAATACGTTGAGATTATCAATAATACCTTGATATGTAATGTTATTGCCACAAAAACTAACCAATTGGTCAAAGATGGACAACGCATCACGCATTCCACCGTCACTTTTCTGAGCCACCACGTTAAGACCATTGACATCTACGTTAACGCCTTCTTTTTCAGCCACCATTTGTAAGTGTGCCACAGTATCAGCAACTGTAATTCGGTTAAAATCGTAAATCTGGCAACGCGAAAGAATCGTTGGGATAATTTTATGCTTTTCAGTGGTTGCCAAAATAAAAATGGCGTGTGCAGGCGGTTCTTCCAAGGTTTTCAGAAAAGCGTTGAAAGCAGCATTGGAAAGCATGTGAACCTCATCTACAATATAAACACTGTATTTCCCTATCTGAGGTGGTATACGAACTTGGTCAATTAACGATTTTATATCATCGGTTCCATTGTTTGAAGCAGCATCTAGTTCGTGAATATTATAAGAACGTTGCTCGTTGAACGAAACGCAGGATTCACATTGGTTGCATGCTTCCGATTCAGCAGAAAGATTTTGGCAGTTAATCGTCTTTGCAAAAATACGCGCACAAGTAGTTTTACCCACACCACGCGGACCACAAAACAAATAGGCATGTGCCAAATGATTACTTTTGATTGCATTCTTGAGGGTGGTGGTCAAAGATGACTGACCAACAACCGAATTGAAGGTTGACGGGCGGTATTTTCGTGCTGAAACAATGAAATTCTCCATATACTGAAATCTTATTCTGCTTTTGTGTGCAAATATACTAAAATATAACGTACCGTTTTGAAAAAAAAAAGATTTCCGAAAAAAAAGGTGGTACGTGAAAAATGTTTACCTTTGCCAATTATTATAAGTTTTACTTTTGACCAAGCTATAAAAATTATAAAGCATTCATGTTTAATTTGTTTGTTATAATTCAATTTAAAATCTTCAATTCTTAATTGATCAAGTTATGTCATTATTTGCAAGAGCAGGAAAGAAAACCAAATCATTACTTTTAAATAAGTATGTAATCGTTTTTTTGATATTTACTATTTTCGTCACTTTTTTTGATGAACATAGTTTGATTCACCGTTGGCAATCTTATCGGAGAATTAGCCTTATGGAAGAGGAATTGAATTATTATCGGGACGAAATTAAGGCTACCAAGCAAAAAAAGAACGAACTTCAGTCGAACAATGAAAATCTGGAGAAATTTGCAAGGGAACAATACAATATGAAAAACGAAAACGAAGATATATTTATAATCAAAGAATGACTGTCAAAAAACCTTCACAATTTCTATTTATTAGCGGTGGCACCCTCACTATTCTAGGTGCAGTAGCACAACTGTTCAACATTGTTCAAGCACCTTACATCTTTGCATTTGGTGCTGGTCTAATGATTTATTTCCAGTTATTATTGTCATTTCATGTACACAGAGACGATGTGGATAAAAGAACACAACGATTGGCAAGAATTGGTTTGTTCTCAAGCCTGTTGTTGGCATTGGCAACATATTTCATGTTTAAAGGCTCAAACTCATGGGTAGTAGCATTATTAATTTATGCACTTTCATCGTTTTCGTTATCCTTCAGAGGAAATTCAGAAAGTGAAAAATAGAACATATACACATAAAAAAAAGCGTAATACTATATGAGTATTACGCTTTTTTTTATGTGTATATTTAACTAACTATTTTTTGTCGGCACAACGTTCATTGAGCATTTTGGTAACATCTTTGGTAATGTCATATCCTTTGGCGGCATACAAGATATTGTCACTGGAAGTATTACTGATAATCATCTCATATTTATTGTCTTTATTATATTCTTTCATAAAGGCATTGATGGTATCACGAAGTTCTTCACTCATTTTTTGTTGAACTTGCATTAATTGCTGACTCAACTTTCCATCCATTTCCTGTAATTCCTTTTGCTTATTCTGCAAACGCAACTGCTCTTGTTCAGCACGTTCGCGACTCAAGAACGCATTGTTCTCCAATTTCTTCTGAAACTCAGCCATTTCTCCTTGTAACTGACGCGCTCTGGTATTTACTGTTAACCGAGAAGCCTCTTGCTTTTTTATTAAGGATTCATTGGCATCTTTTGCAAATTGATAGTTCAACAACAGCGAGTCAATATTAACATATGCAATAGGCAATTTACCTACAGTTACCGAGTTTTTTCCAGCAACTATTTGTTTTGCAGTAGTATTTGATTTATTGGCTAATACTAACCAGAAAAGAACGATTACAGCAATGGCCAAAATGGCATTCATAATGAGTGATAAGTTTTTCATTCAGTTTTTTTTCTATTAATAATTATCAGTAAATACATTCTTCAGGCCATCTTATAAAAGTTAAGTAAATAAAGTCTTTTAAATTTTGAATTAAAAGGTTCATCCATTTTTTCTTCCAATCAATAGACTGCAAAGATAATTTTTTTACTAGACAACCATTCAAAGCCTTGTCAATTTTTAGTATAATGAATAATTCGATGTATTTATTAACTGTTTGACAAATTATCGAAAGCTTCCTTGAATTATTTTCAATCGTAAAATGAAAAAAAAAAACCGCCTTGTTAATAAAACAAGACGGTTTTTTTAATTTCAATAAATTAGTATCGTTCTGAAACAACATTCCAATCTACCAAATCCCACAATGCAGATACATAATCGGCACGACGGTTTTGATAATCTAAATAATAGGCATGTTCCCAAACGTCAAAAGTCAAAAGCGGAGTTAATCCACGTGTAAGTGGGTTTCCTGCGTTACTTTCCTTGGCAATAGATAATTTGCCATCGGCATCTTTTACCAACCATCCCCAACCAGCTCCAAAAACAGACACTGTAGCTTTGTTGAATTCATCTTTAAATGCTTCAAGTGAACCCCAAGCTGCTTCGATAGCTGCTGCAAGTTTAGCACTTGGAGCACTACCTTTAATAGGTGTCAAAGACAAGAAATAAAAGTTGTGATTCCAAATTTGAGCAGCATTATTGAAAATTGGACCTTCTGATTTTTTTACGATTGTGTCAAGGTCTGCATCTTCGAATTCTGTACCTACCACTAAACCGTTCAAGTTATTTACATAAGTCAAATGGTGTTTTCCATAATGGAATCCAATGGTTTTTTCGCTGATAATTGGTTCTAATGCATTGTGTGCATAAGGTAATTCTGGCAATGAAAATTTCATGATTTTACTGTTTTATATGTTAGTAATTTAATGGATTTCTGTTTTTATAATTCCTAAACGTTATTTTCGGTCATTTTGTTTCAAGAAACAGTGTTTTTTTTAGAAAAATAATAAAGACATTTGGTTAGCAGCATTTTTCTTTTCATCTTTGTACTCGCTTAGAAGAAATTAGAATTGTAAATCAAATGAACATACAAATAATAAAAAACTAATCAAGACTCTTATGAACAAAAATTTAAGATTAATTATTGCACTTTCTGTAGTAATGGTAGCAACATCAGCTTGCAAAACGAAACAAAAAATTGTGGAAATACCTGCTGGTGCAAAAATTCAAGCCGTAGCACCTAAAACTGCTGCCACTCAACAAAAAACAACCGAACCTGCTGTTAAACAAGCTGTAAGCAACGAGAAAGAAGTTACCCGCAACGAAAATTTCAGCTTGGCCGAAGGTGAATCAAACACCGATGCCTTGAAATTGAAATACCACGTGGTGGTAGGTAGTTTTTCAAAGAAAGAAAATGCAAAGGGCTTACAATCAACTTTAAATGCTGAAGGAAACAAAGCAATTGTAGTGGTTAACGAACAAGCCATGTTCCGTGTACTTATCGCTTCGTTCAACGATTACAACCAAGCGCATGCTCGTATCAAAGAAATTGAAACCCGTTTCCCTGGTTCATGGGTATTGGTAAAGAAATAACAAAAAACAATTTCGTGTTTCGTGTTTCGTGTTAAAAACTTTTTAAAAGAATATTAATTCAATTTGAATAAAAAGGAGTAGAACCATTGGTTTTCACTCCTTTTTTTTATTCCAATGGATTTATATTTCGTTTAAATTTTCTGACAAAAAAGAATATCGTAATTGCTGAAACAATTGTTGCCAATCCATCCGAAACCGGCATTGCTGCCCATGCACCATTTAAACCAAAGAGGGGTGGTAGAATAAGTAAACTTGGTATAAGAAAAAGAAACTGACGGGTTAAACTCAAAAAAATGGATATTTTGGCTTTCCCAATCGACTGAAAAAAATTGGTAACCACAATCATAAATCCGATAACTGGAAATAAAGTAACGGAGATGCGTAAAGCTTTTGCAGCTATGGCTTGAAGTGCTAAGTCACGAGTGAAAAGCGAAGCCATAACTGAAGGTAAAAAGGTGCCAACAATAAATCCAAAGCTTGTAATTACTGTGGCAATCAAAATGCTATATTTCAACGTCTTAAACATTCGGTCATACTTCTTTGCCCCAAAATTAAATCCGATGATGGGCTGAGTACCTTGATTCAATCCAATAATAACCATCACGATAAGCGTGTTAATGCTATTGATAATACCGTAAGCGCCAATGGCTAAATCGCCTCCGTAATGAATCAAGGTAGTATTTACCAATATCACAACAAAACAAGTGGCCAATTGCATGCTAAAAGGTGACATTCCAATACTGATGATTGACCTTACAATGGCTTTCTCAAACTTGAAGTTTTTTCTATAAAAACGCAAATCTGATTTTGATTGCATGAAGTGCTGCAAAACCCATATAGTACCAACCAAATACGAAATATTAGTTGCCCAGGCTGCTCCCTGAATGCCCCAATGAAATCCAAATATGAAAATTGGTGCCAGAATCGCGTTTATTACTGCACAAATTATCATGGTGTACATTGCTTTTTTGGGATAGCCAGAAGCACGCATAATGTTGTTGAACCCGAAATTCAATGCCGACAAAATTCCGCCCGGAATGATGATGCGCATAAAATCCTCCGCATACTGCATGGTTTTTTCTGTTCCACCAAAAAGCCGTAACAAATCATGCATGAAAATATAAGAAAGAAAAACTACCGTTCCTGAGATAATAATGGTAAGCGTAAATGCATTACCAAGTATTTTTTCAGCCTTTTCTTTGTTGTTCTCACCCAAAGTGATGGATATTCGGGTGGCAGCACCAGCACCCACCAACATGCCGAACGCCATAAGCAAAATCATAAAAGGGAAAGTGAGTGCCAAGCCCGAAATGGCCAATGGACCAACACCTTGACCAATAAATATCCTATCCACAATATTGTACAGCGACATCACCACCGTGCCAGTAATGGCAGGAAGTGAGTAAGTCCAAATAAGTTTGCCGATGCTTTCGGTGGCTAGATTGTTGTTCATGGTTTTTAGTTGACAGTTGACAGTTATCAGTTGAAAGTTAATTGCTATCAGTTGAAAGCTTTTACAACAAATAATTATTCTCATAAAAATTGCCTTCTGCTTCTGCTGAAGGCAATTTCACAAACTTTTTCAATACTACGTCATTGTTTTACTAAGCCTAGTTTTAGGCAATTTAGGTTTTATAAACTGATAACTGTCAACTGATTAAAGTCCTTTTTCTGACAAATAGCGTTCAGATTCTAGTGCTGCCTGACAACCAGTGCCAGCAGCAGTAATTGCCTGACGGTAATGAGGGTCAGAAACATCGCCACAAGCGAAAACTCCAGGAACATTGGTACGTGGCGTTCCAGGAACCGTTTTGATATAACCAATTTCGTCGGTTTCAATCCATGGTTTAAAAATATCTGAGTTGGGTTTGTGGCCAATGGCCAAGAAAAATCCATCAATGCCAATGTGAACTTGCTCTTCGTCAGCTTGTCCTTTGCGTTTTACTAGGTTGGCACCTTGCACCACCTTTTCACCAGTCAAGCCAAGCGTTTCATGTTCAAAAAGCACTTCAATTTTTGGATTGCTCAACACGCGTTCCTGCATAATTTTAGAGGCGCGTAAAAAGTTTTTACGGACAATAAGATACACTTTACTTGCTAAATTGGCCAAATACATCGCTTCTTCGCAAGCAGTGTCACCACCACCCACAACGGCTACCGTCATTTTGCGATAGAAAAAACCATCGCAAGTAGCACACGCCGAAACGCCCGAACCTGCATATTTTTGTTCGTCGGGTATGCCCAGATATTTAGCGGTTGCACCAGTTGAAATGATAATGGTTTCGGCTTCAATCACCGTTTCGCCATCAATTGTTACCTTGTAAGTCGCTGCTGACAAATCGGTGGCAGTAACCATTCCAAAGCGGATGTCAGCACCAAATCGTTCGGCTTGTTTGCGGAGGTCTTCCATTAACTCAGTTCCTGTAATACCTGCTGGGTATCCTGGGAAATTCTCTACATCATTGGTAGTTGTCAATTGACCGCCGGGTTGCATTCCTTCATACAAAACGGGTGAAAGATTTGCCCTTGAAGCGTAAATAGCGGCTGTATAACCTGCTGGTCCTGAGCCTATGATGAGGCAACGTACTTTTTCCATATGTTTATTTATTGTTTTTCTTTAATCGAATATTTAAAATTATCATTGTAATGTTTTTAGAACAACACACACTTCAAAAGGTTTCGAGTATTGAAGTCTATATTGACATTTACAAATTCTATTGACTACTACTTTTATGATATTATTGTTTATTATACGGCATCAATTCCTTTTAAAACCTATTGATTTCCAATTTGACTTTGTCAAATTGGAAATCAATAGTGAGGTAGATATTTTGATTTATACCCCCAGTTCCGCAAGCTCCACTGGGGGTTATGCATAGTCAGCCCCTCTAGGGCAGGTTACTTAGCAATCAATAATTCAACTAAAGAACTGAGAAATTATCTATTAATTGGGGCGTTGTATATTTACTATTATTGGTTTGTGAAATTATCTCAAATTGAACTAGAGCTTATTAGTTTTTTAGACTTCTCATAATTTTCGTACATCAACTCCGTAGTGTTCGCTGAGTTTGTCCCACACTTCATCCCACACCTCATTGTGTGACAATGCAGTTCCATTTAACATACCTTCAGGAAGTGGATACTCTATTTCAGCAACTTTTTTATGTTTCTGAATTTCGCGAACTAACTTGCGCCCAGTGGGTGAATCTACATTTATTCGTGCAGTAACTTCCATAATCTTTTGATATTAAATTCTTCGACAAAGATAAATTATTTATATCCGAGAATGATTTATTTTTAAGTGAATACTGTCCAGTTCAATCACCCATTAGAAACTTTATCTCAAATCATTTTCCACTACATTCTTATATTTTGCTTTATCAAAAACAAAAACATTATCATTCACTTTCAAGCCTTTTTGAAAATTGTTTAATGTTAGAACTGAGCTGCTACCATTCTTGTTTTGTAACTTGATGGAAAACAAATTACCATTGGTTTTGTTTACCTGTACTTCTATTTTCGTAATTTCCTTGTTCTTAATTTTAGGAAGCATTTCGAGACAATAATTTTGGTCAGATTTCACTTTAGAGGAAAACTGAATGTTACTTTTTGATTTAAAACCCGACAATATAGCCATTGGATTTGTTTCGGCTAGTTCCTTTTCCGATGGTTCGGTGATGGATACTTCATTGTTTTGCGGAACATAAGCCCATTGTGTTTTACCATCAAAAAACACTTTCATGGCATCCATTTCTAATACGAACTTATTCCCTTTAATTGTAAAACTACCAGAAGAAACCTGAGTTTGAGGATTGTTCTTTTCGTTCATTGCCAATTTGAAATTGGTTTTAATTGCACTCGTTTTTACATTGGCCAATAAATCAGAAATGATTTTTTCAGCCTCAGCATTGCTCTGTGCAGCAATAAATTGGAACGAAAAGAGGATGAGAGCGAAAGTATAAATGATTTTATTTTTCATGATTGATATTTTTTATTTTATAGCGTAAACAATGATTGTGCCAAGGAATTTTTAAGTCTTCTTTTTGACAGAATAGGAATTCTGTCATCCCTATCCCAAATGACAGAATAGGAATTCTGTCTTCCCTACATATTCTTCAAAATCTGTTCCAAATGATAATCGTCCAACACCAATACCTGACGGGCTTTGCTGCCTTCGAATGGGCCAATAATTCCTACCACTTCCAACTGGTCTACAATGCGACCGGCACGATTATATCCTATCGAGAACTTGCGCTGAATGAGCGAAGTTGAACCTTGTTGGTTGGCTACTATCAGTCGGGCTGCTTCCTCAAATAGTGAGTCACGTTTGCTCATATCAACAGAGCTGGCATCGATACCGTCGCCATCTGGGCGGACATATTCAGGTAGATAAAATGCTGTTGGGTAGCTTTGTTGTCCTTTGATGTGATGCACCACATTTTCCACTTCGGGTGTATCTACAAACGCACATTGTACACGTACCAAATCGCTACCTTGAGAGAAAAGCATATCGCCACGACCCACCAATTGGTTGGCACCCGGCGAGTCGAGAATGGTGCGGGAGTCAATCATGGACGACACACGAAACGCCACACGGGCGGGGAAGTTGGCCTTGATTACACCGGTAATAA
>JBAXAD010000148.1:0-9485 GCA_037142715.1 Paludibacter sp.
CTTGGAAGCTATTGCCAGTAAATATGGTATTGGCAGAGATATGCACATTGGTGATACAATTATCGGAATTAAAGGTCGTGTTGGATTTGAAGCAGCTGCACCATTGCTAATTATCAATGCGCACAAAATGCTTGAAAAACACACACTTACCAAATGGCAACAATATTGGAAAGACCAATTGGGCAACTGGTACGGAATGTTTCTTCACGAAGCGCAATACCTTGAACCAGTAATGCGTGACATTGAACAATTCCTGCAAAGTTCACAACAAAACGTGACTGGAACTGTGATTGTGAAACTTCGTCCATACAGTTATACCCTTGTGGGCGTGGAAAGTACTTTCGACTTGATGAAAACTGATTTTGGTGAATATGGCGAAGTAAACCGTGCATGGAGTGCCGAAGATGTAAAAGGATTTACCAAAATTTTGGGTAATCAAATGAAAATATATTATAACGTTCAGAAAAGGAACGAAGATTAGAAATATTTACGTTTACAAATTAAAACCTCTGCTTATTTAGTAGAGGTCTTGTGTTGTGTAAGGCTTTGATATACAAATCATTTTGATTATCAAAATAATAATCGTACTTTTGTAGAATAAACGAAACACCCCAATTGAATCAAAGGCCGTTGTTTTAAAGTAACAGTTTTAATGGTCTTAAAATAGTAAATAGTAAATTTTTTAAATAGTAAATATACAAAATGGCTACTACAGCAGATATTAAAAACGGAATGTGCCTTGACATTGAAGGTCAGTATTATTTTATTACCGAATTTCTTCACGTAAAACCAGGAAAAGGTCCCGCCTTTGTCCGTACCAAAATGAAAAACGTGGTGACTGGTCGCACATTAGACAGAACTTTCAACTCGGGAATTCGTCTTGAGGAAGTACGCATCGAACGCCGCGATTATCAATTTCTATACAAAGACGAAGCAGGCTATAACTTTATGAACAATGAAGATTATGAGCAAGTTTCCGTGAACAAAGAAATTATTAACGGTGTTGATTTCTTGACTGAAGGAATGGTTTGCGAGGTGGTAACACACGCACAATCTGAAACCATTTTATATGTTGATCTACCTGCTCAAGTGGCATTGAAAATTACATATACAGAGCCAGGTTTGAAAGGTGATACTGCTACCAATGCCACCAAGCCAGCTACGGTAGAAAGTGGTGCTACAGTGCGTGTACCTTTGTTTATCAATGATGGTGAAGTTATTAAGGTGGACACTCGCAATGGTTCTTACGTGGAACGTGTGAAAGTTTCCTCTTTCTAAAACGCCATTAAAATACAGCATAAAAAAAGCAACAGAAATTTTCTGTTGCTTTTTTTGTTGATTAAATATACATTCTATTTTTGGCGAACGAATATTTGAATCGGAGTTCCGTTAAAATCATATTTCGCCCGAATCTTATTTTCCAAAAAGCGGCGGTATGGTTCTTTTACATATTGCGGCAAGTTGGCAAAAAACAAGAACGTAGGTATTTGCGTGTTAGGCAATTGAGTTACATATTTTATCTTAATAAATTTACCTTTCAATGCTGGTGGTGGATAATTTTCAACCAATGGCAACATGTATTCGTTCAGTTTGGCAGTTGGTATTTTGCGTTGTTTGTTTTCATTTACCTCAACAGCAGTTTCTATTACTTTCAGAATACGTTGTTTTGTAATGGCCGAGGTGAAAATAATAGGAAAATCCACAAACGGAGCCAATCTTTCACGAATAGTAACCTCATATTTCTTAATGTCGTTCGATTCTTTATTTTCAATCAAATCCCATTTGTTTATACAAACAACAAAACCTTTTTTGTTCTTCTGAATCAAAGAAAATATATTCAAATCCTGACTTTCAATACCACGAGTGGCATCAATCATTAATATACAAACGTCGCAATTTTCAATGGCACGAATGGATCTAACCACAGAATAATATTCCAAATCCTCGTTTACTTTGGCTTTTTTGCGAATTCCAGCAGTATCTACCAAATAGAAATCATTACCGAATTTATTGAAACGGGTATAAATAGAATCACGTGTGGTACCAGGTATATCTGTAACTATGGTACGATCTTCGCCAATAAAGGCATTGATTATAGACGATTTCCCAGCATTTGGACGACCTACGACAGCAAAACGTGGTAAGTCTTCTTCGGGTTCGTTTGATAAGTCGGGATTGAAGTGGGTGAGGAGCCTGTCCAATAAATCACCAGATCCAAGTCCATTTATTGCCGACATAATTTGTGGCTCGCCCAATCCCAATTTGTAGAATTCAGGGGCTTGGTATTGCCACTCAAAAGTGTCCGCTTTGTTTGATACTAATATCACAGGCTTCGTATTTCGGCGCAAAATTTGAGCCACTTCCATATCCAAATCTGTAATACCGTTTTGAATATCCACCATAAACAGAATAATGTCTGCTTCCTCTATGGCCAAAACTACTTGTCGTTTAATTTCGTCTTCGAATACATCCGACGAGTTGACAACCCATCCTCCGGTATCGATAACTGAAAATTCGCGGCCTTCCCATTCACTTTTGCCGTATTGGCGGTCGCGCGTGGTGCCTGCTTCTTCATTCACTATGGCTCTACGACTATTCGTAAGCCGATTAAAAAGGGTCGATTTTCCCACGTTTGGGCGACCTACAATTGCTACAATATTTCCCATTGTTTTTTTATATATCTAATGTTTTAGATATTTACATTCCATTTTTTTCGCTTCTGACCAAGTTTTCTCAAATTCAATCAGTGGGTGCAAATATTTTGGCTGCAAAGGTACTGTTTTTAATTGGAAGTGAAAAATGAATTCTAATTGTAGTATGAAGAATTGAAAATGAGACAGTTTGATTATTTTTTTTGACCAATTGATAAAAGAATTATCACTTTTTAATGTCTTTATTATGAACGAATAAACAACAATTGAAGAAAAAACTTCAAATTTTGAGTAAAAATATCAATTAAGAATCTTGTGGAATTCAAAAAAAGCATTACCTTTGCAACGCTTTTAGAGAAAGGTATTTCCCGAATGTAAATTCGGGCGTTTAGCTCAGCTGGTTCAGAGCATCTGCCTTACAAGCAGAGGGTCGGGGGTTCGAATCCCTCAACGCCCACATTTTTACAAATTGCATTTTTCAATTCGGGCGTTTAGCTCAGCTGGTTCAGAGCATCTGCCTTACAAGCAGAGGGTCGGGGGTTCGAATCCCTCAACGCCCACAAAATAAGGTCGTACATGAAGATGTTCGACCTTTTTTATTTTTCATTCAATTACAACTTGTATTTAGAGTTAATGAGCTTATTGTAAAGTATTATTTTGCTTTTGGATAACTTTATTGAACCCAGTTTGTTGTAATAACATATAATTAAGGATAAAAATTTTCATAATATAAATAACAATTTAATCATTGAATTATGGGTAAAATTTCAGATGTAGTAAAACCGGGTGTTGTAACCGGCGATGACTTACAATTCATCTTCAAAGTGGCTAAAGAGAATGGTTTTGCTATTCCTGCTGTAAACGTAGTTGGTTCTTCAACTGTAAATGCAGTAATGGAAGCAGCAAAAAATGTAAATGCACCAGTAATGATTCAGTTTTCGAACGGTGGTGCAGCTTTTAATGCTGGTAAAGGTTTAAAACTTGAAGGACAACAAGCAGCTATTCTTGGTGCTGTAGCAGGTGCAAAACACATTCATACATTGGCTGAAGCTTATGGTGTACGTGTGATTCTTCATACTGACCATGCAGCTAAAAAATTGCTTCCTTGGATTGATGGACTTCTTGATGCAAGCGAAAAGAATTTTGCTGAAACTGGAAAACCACTTTTCAGCTCGCACATGTTGGATCTTTCTGAAGAACCTCTTGATGAAAATATCGAAATTTGCGAAAAATACCTAACTCGTATGAGCAAAATGGGTATGACTTTAGAAATGGAATTAGGTATCACTGGTGGTGAAGAAGATGGTGTTGACAACAGCGATGTTGATAACAGCTTGCTTTACACTCAACCAGAAGATGTTTACAAAGTATACGCTGCTTTGAGCAAAATTTCTCCAAACTTCACCGTTGCTGCCTCTTTTGGTAATGTACATGGTGTTTACAAACCAGGTAATGTAAAATTGACTCCAAAAATCTTGAAAAATTCTCAGGAATATATCAAAGCTAAAATTGGTTCAACTGATGCACATCCAGTAAACTTCGTATTCCACGGTGGATCAGGTTCTTCACACGAGGAAATTCGTGAAGCTATCAGCTACGGTGTTATCAAAATGAACATTGATACTGATACACAATGGGCTTATTGGGATGGTGTTCGTGCTTTCGAAGCTGCAAATCGTCCTTATCTTCAAGGTCAAATTGGCAATCCAGATGGCGCTGAAAAACCAAATAAGAAGTATTATGATCCACGCGTTTGGTTACGCAAAGGTGAAGAAACACTTATCGCTCGTTTGAAAGTTGCTTTTGAAGATTTGAATGCTATCGATAGTATCTAAAATCTAATTAATAGATAATAAAAAACCGCTAAGATTAATTTCGAAGCGGTTTTTTTTTTATTATATTGGTTAATTTTGGCAAAAGCAAACTCCCCCAAAACAATATGAAGCTATAAGTGTTTGATTCATGATATAGGCACTGACTTTCGTTATTTTATTTTCAAGTTTAAAACTATTAATAATAATACTTTATGAGCTTACTTAAAGAGTTTCGGGATTTTGCCGTTCGTGGCAATGTGATTGATTTGGCTGTAGCCGTTATCATTGGTGGTGCCTTTGGAAAAATCATTGCTTCGTTGGTGGCTGACGTTATTATGCCACCAATAGGATTATTAGTTGGTGGCGTTAATTTTACCGATTTGAAATGGGAAATGAAAGCTGCTGAAGTGGTAGGTGGCGTAAAGAAAGCCGCAGTTACCCTGAATTATGGCAGTTTTTTACAAGTTACCTTCGATTTTATAATTGTTGCATTTGTTATTTTCATGGTCATTAAGTCAATCAATAGATTTGGCAAGAAAAAGGAGGAAACTCCAGAAGTTCCAGTTAGTCAAGCAGCTCCAAGTAACGAGGAATTATTATTGACTGAAATCCGTGATTTGTTGAAGAAAAAATAAATATTGATGATTTGATCATTTATGATAAATTTCAATTTCATCAAAAAAAAACACCGAATGGATTAACCGTTCAGTGTTTTTTTTTAAAATTGAAAGTGTTTTTATTCAATCCCGAATAATCTACCAGTTTGAGGATCAATACGAATAATTACTTTTGGTTTTTGTAATAAACATTTGGCAAGTGGTATTGTTTTGCCAAATTGTGGCACGTAAAACTGACCAGAATATAAAGTATTTATACCATCGCCAATACTAACTTGCGTGGAGGCAGGTAAGATAGTGTAAATCTCTACTGATTCTAGTTTTGCTTTTGGGTCGGCTGCAACAGAGGCAACTATTGTTGGTTTAATGCTAATATAGTATGGTATTCCACTTAAATCGTCAGTTGACACAACACCCAACAAGGCAGATAATCTAAATAATACTTGTTTCTCAACTGCACTGTCAGGAGTTAAATATATTTTCTGTGTTTGAATTTCTGAGGTAGAAGTTCCAATAAAAAGTTCCGTCAGCTCCTTTTCCATTTTGTTTAAACCCTCCAACATAGATTTAAAAGATGCACCATCTGAGGGTAATTTTTCAACATCTGCTGTCAGCAATCCCAAACGACTCTCTCTAATACGATAAATTTGTTTTGCTGCTCCTTCAGCTAATTTAGCTTCAGAGCCTGCCATCATATATTCCTCACCTAGCGGTAATAGCGCTGTTTGCGTTGAATTTTCAATTTGATTCTCAGTCATTGCTTCATTAGTGACAGTTTCAGATTGAAATGGCACATTTACTCCACTAAGAATACCTTTAGAATTTATGGAAATATGGCTTGCTTCTGATTTTTTTGAAGGTAAAAAGCTGTAGGTCCGATTTGGATCCGGAACTGCCTGAGATTTTAAATGGATATCTTTTAAACGAAAAGTGGTTTTCCTCTCGGTAATTACTTTATTAGTAGCCAAGTAACGTTCGGAATATCTATAAAATATACCTGGTTTTTGGGTTACTTTTTCCGTTTGCACCTCAATGCAAAATTCTGTTTTTGGTAAAGAATAAATGATTGAAGCTTCACCTTCTTTAATCGTAAATGGATTTTGTGCTGACAGAATAAATGTTGACTCTATCAACAGATAAAAAATAAATATCTTTTTCATCTATAAGTAGTTAACGAGAAGTAAGTACGTAAATGATTTCTATAAAACTACAATTGGTTTGAGTATTTGAGGTTTTATTTTTTAGGTTTTGCTGCTACTTTTGCTTTGGGTTTTGCCTTTGCTTTGGGTTTTGTGGTTTTTGCTGTAGTAGTTTTACTTGCTGCTGCTTTAGTTGTAGCTGCCGTTTTACGTCCGAATGGCTTCTTTTTGTTGGCTGCTTCTGGTTGTGCAGCTATCAATTCCAAGCAGTTTTCGAGCGTAAGTGTAGTTGGATCAGTAGTTTTAGGAATCTTGTAATTGACTTTATCCCGTGTGAAATATGGACCAAATCGACCATTCAATACTTGAATTTCACCATCATTACCAAGTATTTGAATTACCCGGTTTTTTTCTACTTCACGTTTTTCCTCAATAATTTGTATGGCACGTTCTGTAGTTACATCCATGGGGTCATCCGTTTTTGGAAGTGAATAAAAAGCCCCATCATGACGAATATAAGGCCCAAACCGTCCAATAGCAACCGTCATTACTTTTCCTTCAAATTCGCCCGCTTCACGAGGTAATTTGAATAACTCCAATGCTTCTTCAAAACTAATACTTTCAATGGACTGGTCGCGACGCAAAGAGGCAAATGTTGGCTTCTCTTCTTCATCAACTGTTCCAATTTGTGCCACTGGGCCATATTTTCCGATTTTTACCGAAAGTTGACGCCCACTTTTGGGGTCAACACCAAGAATTCGTTCACCTACTTGGCGTTCAGAATTTTTCATCGTATCTTCTACAATAGGATGAAATTTTTTGTAGAATTTGTCGATAGATGCAGTCCATTTGATGTCACCATCAGCAATGTTGTCAAATTCTTTTTCAACATCGGCAGTGAAATTATAGTTCAAAACATCCGGGAAGTATTCAGTCAAGAAATCAGTTACTACCAGGCCAATATCAGTTGGAAATAGTTTTGATTTCTCGGCACCGGTATTTTCTGCTTTTATTTGGTCTGTAATTTTACCAGCTTTTAATGTAAGTATGTTGAAATTACGTTTTTCTGGTTCGCGGTCACCCTTTTCTACATACAATCTATTTTGAATTGTAGAAATGGTTGGAGCATAAGTTGAGGGACGACCAATACCGAGCTCTTCTAATTTACGAACCAAACTAGCTTCAGCATAACGTGGAGGTTTTTGAGAAAAACGCTCTTGTGCAATAATTTCAATTGGTGATAATTTCTCACCATTTTTCATTGCAGGTAATAACGAATCGTTTTCTGTATCAGTTTCATCATCAGTCGATTCCAGATATACTTTCAAAAAACCATCAAAAACAATCACTTCACCCGAAGCAATGAATTGATTCTTAACCCCTGAAATACTGATGTATATTGAAGTCTTTTCTAATTCTGCATCCGACATTTGCGATGCAATAGTCCGTTTCCAAATCAATTCATACAAACGTTTCTCTTGCGATGTGCCGTCAGTTGTATGAGCATTCATGTAGCTGGGACGAATGGCCTCATGGGCTTCTTGTGCTCCTTTTGTTTTGGTTGTGAATTTACGTATTTGCACGTATTTTTCACCTGCCATGCTAATAATTTCTGCTTTGGAAGTACCCAATGCCAAATCGGACAGGTTCACAGAGTCAGTCCGCATGTAGGTGATTTTACCCGCTTCATACAGACGTTGAGCCACTTGCATGGTTTGAGCTACTGAAAAACCGAGTTTCCTGGCAGCCTCTTGTTGCAAAGTGGAAGTGGTAAATGGTGGTGCTGGCGATTTCTTTGCAGGTTTTGTAACAATGCTATCAACACTAAATTGTGCATCTTTACATTTTTCCAAAAATGCCTGCGCTTCAGCTTTGGTAGCAAATCGCTGCTGCAATTCGGCTTTTAGTTCTATAGGTTTTCCGTTGATATCTAATGATGTAAATACCGCATTTACCTTATAAGTTGCTTCAGCATTAAATTGATTTATTTCCCGTTCGCGTTCTACAATAAGACGAACAGCAACGGATTGCACACGTCCAGCAGAAAGTGACGGACGTATTTTGCGCCACAAAATTGGAGAAAGTTCAAAACCCACAATGCGGTCTAGAACACGGCGAGCTTGCTGTGCATCCACTAAGTTTATATCAATATCCCGAGGAGTTTCAATAGCGTGAAGTATGGCATCTTTGGTGATTTCGTGAAAAACGATGCGTCGGGTATTTTCTTTTTTGAGTTTTAATTCTTCGAACAAATGCCAAGCAATGGCCTCTCCTTCACGGTCTTCATCGGAAGCTAGCCATACAATTTCTGCTTCTTTACTTGCTTTTCTTAGTTCTGCAACTGTTTTTTTCTTATCGGTCGAAACAACATATTGTGGTTCGTAATTATTTTCAAAATCTATTCCAATGCCCTTTTCTGCCAAATCGCGAATGTGCCCAAAACTGGACATAACTTGATAGTCTTTTCCGAGGAACTTTTCTATCGTTTTGGCTTTGGCGGGGGACTCAACTATGACTAGGTTTTTGGACATAAGGTCTGATTAAATTATTTACAATTTACAATTTACGAATTTCAACTTTCAAATCGGGTGCAAAATAACAAAAACAAGTAGGTACGAGCCAAATTTTCAGCACATTATTTTTGTTTTTTATTGTTTTTGGTTAAAATGGCAAGGCTTAAACAGAATTTCCAAATTGATAAAAGCTAATTCACAGAATGGTTGAATCTGATTTGGAACTTCAATGATTAAAATTTATTTCATAAAAGCGAAAACGCAAGTAAGAGGTTTTTCTCAAACTTGCGTTTTACTAGAAATGTGGAATTCTTGATTTTTACATTAATAAAAATGCTAATAATTCAGGATTTTCTTGTCTGTTTTTTGCTTATTTCTTCATCAAAATACTTGATTGTTTTAATCAAACCTTCGTTCAGTTGGATATTTGGAGTCCATTTGTCAAGTAAATCGTACGCCCGGTTGATATTTGGTTGTCTTTGTTTTGGGTCATCAAATGGCAAATCCTGAAAAATCAATTTTGATTTCGAACCTGTCAAATCAATCACTTTAGTAGCTAATTCCAACATTGTAAATTCATTGGGGTTGCCAATGTTTACTGGTCCAATAACAGAATCATCGGTTTTCATCATTCTTGTCATTCCTTCCACTAAGTCGTCAACGTATTGAAAACTACGTGTTTGAAGTCCGCTGCCAAAAATTGTTATGTCATGACCTTGCAATGCCTGAACGATGAAATTAGAAACTACCC
>JBAXAD010000149.1:0-9440 GCA_037142715.1 Paludibacter sp.
AGTTTATTTTCTTGATATTCAACTGATTAACATTAAGTTTAACGAAGCATTGTTAATTTGAAACAATAATATATCAAACGCTCAAAGTAGTTTGAACATATTTCTAAATGATATTTTTGAAATTTATTTGCATAAAAATTGATTATTCATACGATTATACTATATTTGCATTTTAAATAAACAATTAGCATTTTTGTATCAATCTGTTCTTTAATTCTAAGCTTGCAAGCTATATTAGAGTCATTAATTAGCAATTCATTATGTTAAAAAACCATCCAAAAGGATTATTAGTAGCATTTTTCACCAACATGGGCGAGCGTTTTGGCTTCTACACCATGATGGCCATTTTAGTCTTGTTTTTGCAAGTAAAATACGGTTTATCAGTCGAAGCTGCAGGTGATTACTACAGTTGGTTTTATTTTGGCATCTACGCTATGGCCTTGGCTGGCGGTATGTTGGCCGATTGGAAAAAGCAGTACAAATTAATCATTTTGTTGGGGCAAATCATCATGTTTATTGGTTACGTAATAATTGCATTGCCCAACATGTCACTATACGCTTCTTTGGCCGCATTGGGAATCATTTCGTTGGGAAATGGACTTTTCAAAGGGAATCTACAAGCTGTGGTTGGCCAATTGTACGATGATGAAAAATATGCCAAACTCCGTGATTCGGCCTTCATGATTTTTTATATGGGCATCAATGTAGGCGCCTTCTTCGCTCCTTTCGTGGCCACTGGAATTCGCAATTGGTGGCTCCAAACCAATGGCTTTCTGCACGATGGGAGTTTGCCGTCGCTTTGTCATCAAATGCTCAACGGCACTTTGACCGATACAGCCCAGTTTCAAAAATTGGCCAATAATGCAGTGATTAGCAAAGTTCCAGTAACCGATTTGCATGCTTTTGCGCTACAATATATTGATGTTTTTGCACGTGGCTACAATTGGGCATTTGCTATTGCTGCTGGCGCAATGGTTATTTCGCTTTTGGTTTATATTGTTTTCAATAAAGCCTTGCCAGGCAAATCAACAGTTAAAGTGGAGGCAAAAAAAATAACGATTGAAACTGCCGAAAAAGTATCAGGAAATGGACTCGCATTGGTCATTTCGATTGTATTAATGGGAATCACGGCATTTATATTACAATTAATTCCAGGCTTGGATTATAAGTTTGGCTTGGCAATTGGATTGTTTATCGCCTTTGTTTCCTACATTTTTCAAGTGTCAACCAAGGACGAACGCCCACAGGTTAGCTCGCTAATTCTTGTATTTGTGGTGGTCATTTTCTTTTGGATGTCCTTCCACCAAAATGGTTTGACGCTCACCATTTTTGCCCGCGATTATGTAGCTAAACAAGTAGGCCCGCTCACCAATTTGTTCTTCAATCTCAATTCTATATTAAGCGTTATTGCCACCATTGCTGGATTAATTCTTGTTTTCAAAAGCAAAATCAAGCTGCAAAGTCGAATCATTTCAGGTGTAGTTACCTTAGCTGCCGGCGCATTGTGTACTCATTATGTGGGCAGTTATGGACTCGAAAATCCAATTGCGCCCGAAGTATTCCAATCGTTCAATCCATTGTTTATCATTGCACTCACACCATTGGTTATGGGATTGTTCAGCTTTTTGAACAAAAAGGGAATCGAGCCTTCAACGCCAAAGAAAATCGGTTTCGGAATGATACTGGCTGGTTTGGGATTTGTGGTGGTGCTTTTTGCATCGTTGCATGTTGTTTCGCCTTATTTGCTCAACGGCGCTGACACACCGGATGCCTCACGTGTTTCGCCTTATTGGTTAATGAGCAGTTATTTAATTCTCACCGTGGCCGAACTTTTCTTGAGTCCCATGGGTCTGTCATTTGTATCCAAAGTGGCACCACCCCGCTTTCAAGGCTTGATGCAAGGCGGATGGTTATTGGCTACAGCTGTAGGCAACAAGCTGTTATTCATTGGCAGTTTGCTGTGGGGACGCATTGATTTGTATTTACTTTGGGGTGTTTTCTTCCTTTGCTGCATCGTGTCGGCCATGTTTATTTTTTCCATGATGAAGCGACTGGAAAGAGTGACGGGGAAATAAATGAAAGTTTTTCCATCGGGATATTTTTAAAATAAAATCGGCTGAATTTCAATAAAGAAATTCAGCCGATTCTATTTAATATTGATTAAGCTCCTATTCCATCCATTCTAATACCTCACATAAGCCGACCGAACATACGAAACAGCCTGTGTATAAATGGGTTTTGTGAATTCGATAAATAAATCCTGTTGCTGTGGTGCAATTTGCGCTTGTTTGTTGCACATATCTTTTTGTTCTTTGTTCAGTGCTCGGTCATCGCCTTTAAAGGTTGACCAAGTTGTAGCCCAAACGTATTCGCCAGAGAAATTTCGTTGCTGAATAACTCGACTATTTAGTGCATCAACGATCCGCAAACTAAGTATACCCCGTGAGCTAATTTCTCGCCTGAAAGTATTGAGTTGTGCTTTTACGGTGCTGTAGGCATTGTAACTTTTTCCTTCCACCTGCACTTGTCCCACCACCACACTGTCGCGTTTTACATCCAAAGTTTTCATGGTTTCCTTGATGTTCCCAACCGTGAAATCTTCAAAATTAAGCACAATATATTGATGTGGATTCTTCATATTTTCTTTATAAGCCTCATCTTCGGTATAAAATCGTACAAAGCGGTTTTGAGCATTCTGACTCATTTCCGACACCAAATTAGTATAAAAAAAGTCTGCAGAATACTGATAATTTGCACTTGTCAACGGTTTTTGAACCACCACTCGCAAAGTAGCTTCATAGCGCGCATCAGCAATTTTTCGCAATACATCTTTGTAGCCATTTACGTATTGATTGGCTTTCACGAAGTAATTGTAAGCCACTCGGGCTTGTTCAATATTATCCAAATCATACGCTTTCAGACCCAAGGCGTAATTTTGTTCGGCTGCATTGTTTTTAGCATCTGCAAGTTCCGTTATGTATTCTTTTGGATTGGCAATCAATTCATTGGCTTTTGGACAACGGTAAATTTCATTGGCCAACTGGTTTACTCTTTCATATTGAGAAACCAACACATCGAACTTATCTTGCTGATTGGCAGCTTGGGCGTTTGCAATTTCTCGTTCAGCCATTTTCAAGGCAAGCGGATAAGCATTTATTAAAACTGTTTGCGACTTTTCGCTGGTTGGGCTGGAGCGCAAGTGGTCAATAGATTCTATGCAAGCCTTAAAATAGTCGCCTCGTTTATAAGCCTTACTACCTGTCGAACAACTTGTAACTATCAATATCACAAGGCTATAAAACAGCAAATGGTTTACTTTCTTCATAATGGTAAATTGTAAATGAAACAATAGTAAATGAAATTACATTCTCTCTGGAACATCAATTCCCAACAGTGCCCTACCAGTTTTGAGTATGGCTGCCGTCCTTTCCGACAAAACCAAACTAAATTGTTTAATGTCCGTGTTTTCTTCTTTCAAAATCGTAAAATCGTGATAAAATTGATTGAATTCTTTCACCAAATCATAAATATAATTGGCAATCAAGGCCGGGCTAAATTCCTCACCCGCCAAACGAACAACAGCAGGAAATTCAGTAAGCAATTGAACCAGATAACTCTCTTTTTCAGAGATAGTTATTTCAGTATTTGCTAAAGATTTATAATCAATTCCTTGCTCCGTGGCTTTACGCAAAACAGATTTGATACGAGCATGCGTGTATTGAATAAATGGGCCTGTATTACCATTAAAATCAATGGATTCCTTTGGATTAAAGGTCATATTCTTACGAGGATCCACTTTCAGAATAAAATACTTCAGTGAGCCCAAACCCACCATTCGCACAATGGTTTCAATCTCTTCAGGTGTGCAATTGTCAAGTTTACCCAATTCTTGCGACGTTTCTCGGGCGGTTTCAATCATTTCCTCCATCAAATCATCCGCATCAACCACCGTTCCTTCGCGACTTTTCATTTTACCTTCGGGCAATTCTACCATGCCATACGAAAAGTGTACCAAACTTTTTCCCCATTCAAAACCCAATTTATCAAGCAAAATGGAAAGCACCTGAAAATGGTAATTTTGCTCGTTACCAACCACATACACCATTTTATTGATGGGATAATCGTTGTAACGAAGTTTGGCGGTACCAATATCCTGCGTCATATACACCGAAGTTCCATCCGAGCGCAGCAACAATTTCTCATCCAAACCTTCACCTGTGAGGTCAGCCCAGACAGAACCATCTTCGCGACGATAAAAAGCTTTGTTGGCTTCTCCTCTTTCCACTTCCGATTTTCCTTCCAGATAAGTCTCTGATTCGTAATATATTTTGTCGAAATCTACTCCCAGTTGCTTGTATGTTTTATCGAATCCGGCATAGACCCAATCGTTCATCATTTCCCAAAGTTGGCGCACTTCTGGGTCATTATTTTCCCATGCCAACAGCATTTCTTGCGCTTGCAAAATGAGTGGTGCCGTTTTTTTTGCTTCCTCTTCGCTGATATTTTTCGCCATCAACGCTGCAATTTCAGCTTTGAAATATTTATCGAAAGTAACGTAATATTTACCTACCAAATGGTCGCCTTTCATACCTGTACTTTCGGGTGTTTCGCCGTTGCCATACAATTTCCATGCCAACATCGATTTACAAATATGTATGCCACGGTCATTCACGATATTGGTTTTCACCACTTTCCAACCATTTGCCTTTTGAATTTCGGCAATACTGAAGCCGAGTAAGTTATTGCGGATATGTCCTAAATGCAGCGGTTTATTGGTATTGGGCGACGAATATTCTATCATCATCAACTCGGAATCATCCGTAACTGGCATTTTTCCAAAGTTGGCATCTGCGTGTATTTCATTCAAGGTTTCGAGCCAATAATTTTGGCTGATACTCAAATTCAAAAAGCCTTTTATTACATTAAAAGCCGAAATAACAGGGTTGTGCTGTTGCAAAAACGCTCCAATTTCCTGACCAGTTTGTTCGGGCGATTTACGAGCTGCTTTTACGAATGGGAAAATAACAACGGTAAGGTCGCCTTCAAATTCACGCTTTGTTTTTTGAAGTTGTATCTGATTTACTTCTATATTCAATCCGTAAAGTGACTCTATGGCCTTGGCAACTACGGTTCCAATGGTAATTTCTAAATTCATTATTAAGTTATTATTTTATTTGGGATGCAAAGGTACGAAAAATAAAGAAAAGGTAGAAATTTGACTTTAACTTACAATAAATAAGCCATTTATAAATTTAATAATGATTATTTAGCGGAATATAATTTCGACAATCACATCTTCTCCCACTTGTTTGTTCAATGAGTTTTTAATTTCATTGCGCGAAAGAAATAAATCATGGCGAAGTACCGAGGAAGTTAAAGCAACGTAAAGTACTCTATTTTTGATATGCAAATCAGAAGTATATTGCACAATATTATTACCCAATACCAAAGGCCAGGCATCTATCAATCGTTTCTCGTACAATGCTTTATCAAGATGTTGTTCTTTAAGCACTTGTCTGATTACATCGCTCAACAATTCGGTATTTTTTTTTCGCATTAGAATTAGTGTTGAAATTAAAAATTCGTAAGTTTACAGTCAAAAGTTTATCTCAACAATAATACTTTGCCATATTCAGCCCCTTTTTCAAATGTCATATTATTTAGCGCATATAATTCAACAACTTTTATGCCGTAATCTTGTGAAATACTTAGCATTGACTCACCTTCTGTAACCCTGTGATTTGCACAATCTTTGGGCGCTTTATTCTTTTTGGCAGAAATAAAAATTCGCTTGCCTGTATTTAATTCAAAGGTAGAATTGTCATCGTTATATTTTCTAAGTCGATTTTCGCTCATTTCAAATTCATCGGCCAAAGTACGATAAGAATCTCCAGGCAAGGCACTTACAAATTTTACTCCATTTACTTTCATCACTACATGGTTAACATAAGGCGCAATTGAGCCCATTGATCCAGAAGCATTATTTTTAGGATTAGGTGTATTCACATTTTCGGAATTGACAACGCTGTAATTTTCTCCCAAATCTAATTTATGCAAATCATAATTTTCAATTATAGAAATGAGTTTAAAAGCATAAGTTGGGTCGGTAGCATATCCAGCTTTTTTCAAACCAAAAGCCCAACCTTCGTAATCGGTTGGTTTTAAGTCAAATAAAAACGCATATCTAGTTCTATTTATCAAAAATTTGGCATGGTCTTCATAAGAATCCAGCACTTTTTCGTATTTTCTAAAACATTCGCCTTTTGCATCATCGTCCCAATAAAATTTATCACCTGTCCAGTCCGAACATTTTATACCAAAGTGGTTATTGGAAGATTTTGAAAAAGTACTTTGACCTGCTCCAGATTCTAAAAGACCTTGTGCTAATATTATACTTGATGGAATTCGATGTTCTTTTTGTTGTTTTTGAGCCAATTGGCTATATTGGTCAATGTACGATAGGTAGGCTTTGTTAAGACTTTGAGATGAAGCTAACATGCTAATAAACAAGAAATTTGCTAAAAATAAACTTGGAATTCTGATTTTCATTCTTGAAATTTTGATTTTTATTTGCTACAAAATTAAAACTATTTACTCGAAAAGACCGTTTTGATTAGATAATTTTATATTTTTGCGCTGAAACAAAATAAACTCAGATATATTTTAACTCTTCATATTTCAAATTACAAAATAATTTATGATTGAATCATGCAAAATAAAACAATAGAATCTAAAATCACCATTTATCATTTTGATGAACTAAGTAGTGAGGATCAATTATTATTAAACAAGGCCAAAGAGCAGGTTCACAATGCTTATGCACCTTACTCGGGTTTTCACGTAGGAGCGGCGATAGAATTGGATAACGGTGAAATTGTAACTGGAAACAATCAGGAGAATTCAGCCTATCCCTCAGGACTTTGCGCAGAGCGGGTGGCCATGTTTTATGCCAATGCCCAATATCCAAATGTTGCACCAAAAACCTTGGCAATAGCTGCATTTACAAATAATAAATTTCTGGCTGAGCCTGTAACACCTTGTGGTTCATGCCGTCAGGTACTTTTGGAAACGGAAATGCGCTACGAGAAAAACATACGCATTCTACTTTATGGTACAGAGCAAGTATTTATGATTGAAAATGTAAAACAATTATTGCCATTGTGTTTTGAAAAAAGCAGTTTAAACGCCTGAATTCATGTAGTTTGTAAAGTATTGAAAATAAATATAAGCCCTGAATTGAAAATATTCATTGGCGGAAGCCTAAATTTTAATTATAATAATTATATTTATTTCAGTGATTTATGACAAATTATGAGTACATTGCGAACGAATAAAAAAAGGGATAATGAGTTCATTTTAAATCCCATTTCAAGGCCAAAACATTTTTTTTATGGAAAAGATTAAATTTACTATTGAATATCAACTTAAATCAGCATCAATTAATGTACTTTGGAATTCTATTGGTACACCTTTAGGGCTTGCGGAATGGTTTGCAGATGGAGTTACGGTTAATGAAAATGAATATACTTTTTCATGGGAACAATATGAACAAACTGCGATTTTCAAAGAATCAAAAACCAATTATAATATCCGGTTTCAGTGGGAAGAGGATAAAGACAGCGATTGTTTTTTTGAGCTTAAAATAGGACTAGTAGAAATTACTGGAGATTTAACGCTGATTGTCACAGATTATGCTGAGCCAGACGAAATTGAGGATTTGACTTTGCTTTGGAACAAACAAATTGAGGTTCTGAGAAGAAAAACAGGCATTTAATTTACTGAAAATAAAATGGATAGCAATTAAAATTCAAATTAGAATTGAATGATTCAACTGTTTTTATTAAGAAACATCACACAAAACATTAAAATAGAGAGGAAACCATTCGTTGAAAACTTCGAATGGTTTTTTTTTGTAAAATACTGTATTAGAACAATTTAATATTACACTATTTTCTCTAATCAAATTATTGATTATTGAACTTTTTGCAGTAATTTTGTTGCTCGAAAAAAAATAGGCATGTTTAGAATTAAAAAAATAGATTCTTACTTATTTAAAAATTTTGTAACGCTTTTTTTGATGACGTTTCTCATCTGCATCTTCATACTGTTGATGCAGTTTTTGTGGAAACACGTAGCAGAATTAGTTGGAAAAGGTGTTAGCTGGTCGGTGCTGGCAGAATTTTTTACTTATGCCATATTTTCGCTGGTTCCCATGGCTTTACCCTTGGCCATACTGTTGGCATCGTTGATGACTTTTGGTAATTTGGGAGAAAATTTCGAGCTTACAGCCATGAAAGCGGCAGGAATTTCACTGTTTAGAATTATGCGTCCGCTCATTATATTCATAGTCATGGTGTGTGTAGGTGCATTTTATTTTTCAAATTATGTACTTCCCATTGCTCAAACCAAATTATGGACTCTCATCTTTTCGCTCAAGCAAAAATCCCCAGAATTTGATATTCCTGTTGGTGAATTTTATTCTGGGATTAATGGTGTGAATATTTATGTTCGTCAAAAACACAATAAGCTATTGAAAGACATGATGATATATGATTTTTCTGGCGGTTTTGACAATGCAACGGTGATGGTAGCCGACTCGGGACGGGTTAAATTTTCAAACGATAATAAATATTTACTACTTTCATTATACGATGGAGAAAGCTTTGAGAATCTAAAAAAACAACGCATAAGTAACTCATCTTCAAGCGTTCCATATCGGCGTGAAACATTTAAACTGAAGGAAATACTACTCGATTTCAATACTGAATTCAACCGCTTTGACGAGTCATTACTGCATGACCAACATGTAAGTAAAAACGTGAAACAACTGTCACAATCAATAGATTCAGTGGGTAAAATAGCAACCAAAAGAAGCCAAGAACAAGGAAAAGAAGTAGTTAGAACCCATTTTCTGGGCAGAGAAGAATTTCCAGGTAAACAGCTTGCAATTAGCAAACCAAATATTAAAATAACGAACACTTCAAAAATTGACCCCGATTCCCTTTTTGTTTCTCTCAATCAAGAATCTATGTTGCGTGCATGTGCAGCTTCAATTGAAAAAGCAAAATCGATGAAAGATTTGATTCAATATAACGCAATGATGTTGGATGAGCCTGTGAGTTATGTAAGACGTCATCAAATTGAATGGAATAGAAAATTTACGCTCTCGTTTGCCTGTCTAATATTTTTCTTTATTGGCGCTCCACTTGGTGCCATTATCCGCAAAGGTGGCTTGGGAACTCCTATTGTAATTTCGGTTATCATGTTTATTATTTATTATATCATTGATAATACTGGTTATAAAATGGCTCGTGAAGGAATTTGGACCACAGCAGAAGGCATGTGGCTAAGCTCTGGTATTTTATTGCCAATAGGAATTTTTCTAACTTACAAGGCTGTAGTTGATGCCACTTTATTGGACACAGACAAATATATAAAAC
>JBAXAD010000150.1:0-9416 GCA_037142715.1 Paludibacter sp.
GGAATTGGGGCAAAATTGCTGCTTAACAATAACTTTTTTATAACGAACCATTGATTTTATAAAGAGAATTTATGGCACTTTATGGTACAACTTCAGTAGTTATATGTTATATTTGTATCGCATTTGAAAAATATAATCTGCTTGATTAAGAGGAGCAGGTTAAGGATTTTGTTTCAAGCTTGAATTACTGAGTTAAGTATTTTGTGTTTGGATGAAATTGATTTACAGTTTAACTTTAAGAATGAAAAAACAAATATCAATACTACTCGTCTTTTTATTTTCCATCATAGCAGTGGATCAGGCGGGGAATCATTTTTTTACTCCAGCCAAAGCGAACAATATTATTCGCACGCATATTGACAGCAACAATCTCGATACTTTTCCGCATTATTTGCCAGAAGAAGTAGGGATGAACTCTGCAACCCTTACCCGCATCGATTCGATAGTAAAAGATGGAATTGCCGACAGGGTTTTTCCGGGATGTCAGGTTTTTGTGATGAAAGACGGCAAACCAATTTACGATAAATGTTTCGGAAATTATACTTATGAATCAGTGCACAAGGTACTGCCAAGCACAATGTATGATTTGGCCTCCCTTTCGAAAACCACTGGCACACTGCTTGCCATCATGAAACTTTACGACAATGGCAAACTAAAACTCACCGATAAAGCGTCAGATTATCTTACTTTTCTTCGGGGTACCAACAAGGAAAACATCACAATTAAAGAACTTTTGTTTCACGAATCGGGTTTGCCAGCGGGACTTCCTTTCCACACTTTGGCACTTGAAAAAAACAATACACCATCTTTTTTGGCAACTGCCAAAGATTCAACACATACAGTTCGGTTGGCGAGTAAAACTTTAAAATATAGAGAAGACTGGGTGTCCAAAATTCCTTCAGCAGAATATCCTTCGCAAGTTTCGGATAGCTTTTATGTGAATGTAAAACTACATGATGCTGCCATGCAAATGATTGCCAAAGCACATCTGTATGCGAAAACTTACGAATATAGTTGCGTGAACTTCATTTTGTTGAAAGAAATTGCTGAAACCATTAGCGGAATGACAATGGATGTTTTTCTGAATAATGAGTTTTATATTCCAATGAAATTGAATGAGATGGCTTATCTGCCTTTGCGGACGCATAAAAAAGAAGAGATTGCACCCACATTGAAAAGGGATTTTTTGCGAAACGGATTATTACAGGGTTATGTGCACGATCCAGATGCAGCCTTTTTGGGAGGAGTTTCGGGCAATGCCGGTTTATTTGCAACTGCCAGAGATGTGGCTGAAGTATATCAGATGTTACTCAATGGTGGAGAATTGAATGGAAAACACTACCTTAGCGCAGAAACCTGTAACCTTTTTACCACCACCACATCGGCAAGTGGCCGACGGGGTTTGGGTTTCGACAAACCTGTACTTACAAATCCACTACATAGTCCGTGTTGCATTTCCGCACCCTCTGCCGTTTATGGTCATACAGGCTATACAGGTACTTGTTGCTGGGTTGATCCGGTAAATAATTTGGTTTATGTGTTTTTGAGTAACAGAACTTATCCAAATGATGGCGTAAATAAATTGGCCAAGAAGAGTATTCGTCCAAAAATTGAAGAGGTTATTTATCAATCGATGAAGATACCCCCAACCCCTAAAGGGGGGAAAGAAAAAATCCTTAGTTCGCTAACGAGTATAAAAGCATTGAAATAGAGAATAATAAATATATTATACAAACCAATACTAACTTCAGTTCCCCTTTAGGGGCTAGGGGTTCTCTAATTAATAAAATAAATAATGAATAAAAAAATCTTCCTCATCGGTACAATCCTTTTGACTTTTACCGCCATTAGTTGCAAACAATCGAATCAAAAAGTTGCTAATTCTGTTCCCGCTACTAGCACAGTTGCAGAAAAAGAAAATGTAGTTGAAAATCAGAAAAAAAACACGGCTGCACAGATTTTAGCCAAAACGGAAGTACCTGTACTTTGTTATCACCGAATTTCGGATGGCAATAAAGGCGATTATACCGTAAGTCCGGCCACTTTTAATGCACATGTAAAGATTCTTGCCGATAGTGGCTACCACTCCATCTCACCTGCGCAATTGTATGATTATCTGGTGTATAATAAAACATTACCTGCAAAACCGTTCATTATTAGCTTTGACGATTCGAGGGTAGAACATGCCTTGATTGCCGCTCCCGTGTTGGAAAAGCATGGTTTTAGAGGTACTTTCTTTATTATGACCATTACTTATAATAAAAAGAATTACATGACTAAGGATCAAATTGCATCATTGGCAAAGGCAGGCCACACAGTAGGGTTGCACAGCTGGGATCATACCATGGTAATTAAATACAAAGAAGCTGCAGATTGGCAGAAACAGGCGGTTGAGCCTAAGAAAAAGCTGGAAGCAATTGTAGGTAAACCAGTTGAATATTGGGCATATCCCAATGGCGTTTATGACCATAAAGCTACCGAGGAGCTGAGCAAAATTAATTTCAAGCTATCATTTTCACTCTTCTCAAAACGTGATACTATTCAACCATTACAAAGCATTCGCCGCATAATTGTACCTGAATGTACAGCACAAGGTTTGCTCAAATCAATGCGAAGAGCATTTGTGAGAAAGAACCCCTAGCCCCTAAAGGGGAATTAAGCTAGTTTTGTCATATATTATTTTAACTAATGCTATCTATAATAATCAATAACCCAATAACAATCAATAACCATTTAATATCCTCTAATTAATCACTTTAAAATATCCTCATGAGCTATCAACTATCAACTATCACCTCTCAACTTAAAATAATTGCTCTCGCTTTTATTTTAATCCTTACTGGATGTTCAAACAAAAAAGATTCAGGTACTGAGAAAAAATCAGGAGTTCAATCTGGCGTGCAAGCAGCAGAACAAAAGCCAGTAGAGAAAGTCATCCCAACCGATACCGCTGCGTATCGGAAGAAAAACTTAGCCCTCGCCAATGGTGATACTACTGGACATTGGCCCATTATCAAACAACCATTTCCTCTAGAGGGAGCTATTCTGCCTTTCCATAGAATTGTGGCGTATTATGGTAACCTTTATTCCAAAAAAATGGGAGTATTGGGTGAATATCCACCAAAGGAATTGTGGAGAAAACTAAATATAGAACTTGCAGCATGGAAAAAAGCGGATCCAACTACTCCAGTAATTCCTGCCATTCATTACATTGCGGTGGTAGCTTCGGGTACTCCTGGAAAAGATGGAAAATATAGAACACGTATGCCAGTACATCAAATTGATTCGGCATTGGCAATAGCTAAAATGGGAAATGCCATCGTGTTTTTGGATGTACAAGTAGCATTGAGTAATGTGCAAGCAGAAGTGCCCTTGTTGGAAAAATACTTGAAAATGCCTCAAGTTAATCTTGGTATTGATCCTGAATTTTCGATGAAAGAAGGAAATAGACCAGGTACGAAAATTGGAACGATGAATGAAGTAGATATCAATTTCTGCTCCGATTATTTGGCCAAATTGGTGCGAGACAATCACTTGGCACCAAAAATCTTTGTAGTGCATCGCTTTACCCAAGGTATGGTGCGCAACCACCAAAATATTAAACTACATCCCGAAGTACAAATAGTAATGAATATGGACGGTTGGGGAGAGCCAATACTGAAACGAAGCACTTATAAATTATACATTTACAAAGAACCTGTACAATTTACTGGATTCAAACTGTTTTACAAAAACGACTTGAAAAAGGAACCGCATGTGATGTTGACACCAGCGGATTTAATGAAACTGAAACCACAACCAATTTATATTCAGTATCAATAATTGGATTAGACATTCATTATAACAAAAAAATAACCTGCTAAAATGTTAGCAGGTTATTTTTTTTTGCTGTTTGTAAAAGGTTGAAGTAATGTTCGAACAAAGTCATCGGTTACTTTAAATTTCGTCAGCTAATTGTTGTGCAGATTTAAGCGATTTTTTGCCCACATTCGAAAGTTCTATATCGCGTAGCCCTCGTTTAATAGCTCGTGCAATTTTTTCAGCTTCTTTAAAAGAATTGTAACGGCGTAATTCGCGTTCATTCATTTTTACAATTACAGTTTTCATGCTTATAGATTATTTAAATATACGTGCAAATATAGCTGATAAATACTAAAATACAAACAGTTTAGACATTATTTAAGTAATTAAAAATGCTCTGTTTCTTCGGAAATCATTAATTTAATAATCAGAAGTTTATAATAATCCAACACTAGCTTAATCCCCCTTTAGGGGCTAGGGGTTCTTACCCAGTAAACCCAATTGCACCTGCTATTGCATTGATACAGCGCAACAATTCTATCAACAGATGGTCGGCTTCAACGGTATTTCCTTCCGCATTATATTTCCGCCATTTATCCAACAACAAAGCCTGATGTTGATGCAGCGGTTCCATTGCTTCCGATCTCAAAAGTGTTGAATAGTAATGGTTTTCACGTCTTTCCACCAACGGAATATTCAACAATACATCAATCATACGCCTGGTTTTTGCCAATTCATCAGTCATTTTGCTAATAAACATCGCACTTTCAGGCACTTCTGATGCTAAGTTCGCATATTTTTTGAAGATCTTTTCATCAGATGAGGCAATACTCGAATCCACATTAGTAAGTACGTACCTGATAAATGAATCTGTTTCTACAAATTTACGGAAACGTTCAAATTTCTCAGGTTCTTTTTCGTACATTTCTTCCAATGTGGTGCCTACACCGTACCAACTGGTGATATTGAAACGGCACTGACTCCAGCTGAAAACCCACGGAATGGCTCGCAAATCAGAAAGACTGCGGGTACCAGTACGGCGCGATGGACGACTTCCAATTTTACTCTGCTCGAGCGCATCAATGGGTGTAGCTTTTTCGTAAAAATGTATAAAACCAGGCTGTTGCGTCAGTTCCTTGTACACTTCCATGCTGCGGTTGGCAAGGTAATTCAGCTCCGATGAAAGTTCATGATCCTTCTGTCCATTATTTTTGTTCAGCATAGTTGCAGCAAGCGTTCCAGCTGTTAGTAACTCGATGTTATACACCGCATTGTAATTGTTGGCATACTTTCGTTCGATGGTTTCACCTTGTTCGGTCAGTCGAATATCACCATTGATAGAACCTGCAGGAAGTGCTTTCAGAAACCAATGCGTAGGGCCAGCACCACGACTGATTGAACCACCTTTGCCGTGGAAAAAGCGGATTTTTACATTGTGCTTTTTGCCAATTTCTACCAGCTTGGTTTGCGCTTCGTGCAAATACCATTGACTGGCAAAAATACCGCCATCCTTATTGCTGTCGCTGTATCCAATCATTACTTGTTGCAGCATAGAGGGCAGCCCATCTCTTTTTTGTTGCCATTTCAAACTGTTTTTAGTAACGGGGTGTGACAGAAATGCATCCAAAATCTGGGGGCTATTCACCAAGTCTTCAATTGTTTCAAAAAGTGGCACTACAGGTATTTGCGATGCCAATCCGTCCTTTGTTTTTATCAATAAACCTGCTTCACGCTCCAATAAATATACCACTAGCAAGTCGGAAACATTACGTGTCATGCTCACAATGATAGAACCAATTGCCTCAGTGTTATATTTATTAATGTGTTCGTAAATAACACGATATGCATCAATGGTAGCTTTCGCTTCGTTCTCCAATTCTGTGCCTGCTAACGTAAATGGGCGACTAGAATTCAACTCATCATTAATAAAGCTCACCCTTTCGTTCACTCCCCACGATAAAAATGCATCGCCATCCAACTGTGCTGCATTCATAAGTTGCGACAACGCCAATTCTTTGAACCGACTATTTTGGCGAATATCCAATTTTGCAAGGTGAAACCCAAATGTCGTGGCCACTCGTATGGCATCGTTCATATCAGTATAGGCAATTTCCGAAGCCCCAAAATCAATCAATCCTTTTTTCAATAAGTACAAATCGGAAATCAATTCCGCAGGTAAACGATAGCTTACTTCATCTTCTTCAAACTTGCCACGAACTGTAGCTACAAGGATTTTAGCAAGTACGAACTCCAAAAATTGCTTGAATGCTTCACCCTTATATTGCAATTTGAAACCATCTTTTCTTTCTTTTATCTCATGATAAATGTGTGCGTATTTTTTCTGAAATTCAGGCGAAAGCTGAGAAATTGTTACATTGAAACTCAGGTTTTTCTGCAATCCCACCAATTCTTTTTTGATAACCTCAAAAGCTTTTTCACGAAGTTTCAACAGCGTTTTGCGTGTTACTTCGGCTGTTACCAATGGATGTCCATCTCTGTCGCCACCAACCCAGTTTCCAAACGTAATTTTGGGAAAGCTGTTTGCATTCCGAATCAATTGCTGGTCAAAACCTGCATCTTCCCAAGCCTGTATCAGTCTGCGGTCGTGGAGTTTAATCACTTCCGGAAAAACTTGGGTGAGATAATGTATTATGTTGTCGAGTTCTGAACTTACATCAGGTTTTTCTGTATAAATGTCGGAAGTTCTCCATATCCGATGCAAAATTATCTTTATGTTTTTGCGGATCTGAATTTGTTCCATTTTGCTGTACATTTTGTTTTCGCGTTTTACCACTAAAAGGTAGAGATTGCGCAAATGTTCCAACATTACCGTCCGTTTTGCTTCCGTGGGGTGTGCGGTAAGTACGGGTTCCACATGAATTTCGGACAATTGAGCCACTATTTCTTCAGCACTAATGCCTTTTTCTTTCAGCAATTTAAGATTATATGACCACAAACCATTGATTTCTGACAAGGACTTTTCGTTTTCTGTTTTCCTACGATTTTGCACCGCTCCATTTACTTCCACAATGTTGAGAAGCTGAAAACAAGTAGAATAAAGATGCAGATGTTTCTCTGTAAATGCTTTACTTTCAAAATCATTAGCGTCTGAAATCCATGGAATGTCTTTCGCCAACTCAGCTTCTCCCGACTCAATCATCACTTCTCTAAGGCAAATAAGCAGAAACTCCAAATCGTTGTAAACTTTTGCCAATTTATCTTGAACTATTTCTAATGTACTCATGTGTTTTTTTTAATGTTTAAAATATAACGAATTGATGCAACATTTGTTTACAGTTGCTCGAAAGAAATGATATAATGAATAGAATCATAAGCAGTATCCATAACTTTTCATGATAGATTTAGTGAAAATGGGAATAATACTTGACTTGTCAAATGTCATTTCTTAACTATAATATGCCTTTTCAAGTATAAACCCTTACAAAAACCCTCTGTTTTCAGGGTTTGTACCATTGCCAAGCTGTATTTCAACAACTAATTTTGCACCCGATATTTATTCACGCAATTTCAACTAAACCGGAATAGTCATTTATCAATACTTGCTTAATCCCCCGCAATTTATCCCGCCCTTAAGCGGGAGGGGTCATATTAGTGGAGTCCGGAAACCATCCAAAACGGGGCGAAGCCGAAAAGCCATAAGAGTAGGAAAATCTAAATAAACAACACATGAAAAAGATTAATTTATTATTGGTTGCTGCGTTTATTACTTCAAGCATTTTTGCACAAGAACAACAAGGTCTTACCTCAAAAAAAGGTGAACCGTTTTTACCCGAAACTGGCGAGTGGGCTATCAGTATCAATGCCAGTCCTTTCTTGTCGTATTTTGGCAATTTCATTGGTGGTAATGGCCTCAATGCTGCACCAAATTTTAATTATCTAACTACCAATCAAACCATTATTGGGAAGTATTTTATCGATCCAGAAACTGCCTATCGTGCTGGTGTTCGGTTGGGATTTAGCAGCGATGGGCTAACAACAAAAGTACCTGCCACGGGATCTGCTACCACACAGGTTGACAATAAAAGAACTGATACAGGTTCCGATATTGGATTAACAGTAGGTAAGGAATGGCGGAAAGGTAAAACCCGTTTACAAGGTTTCTACGGTGCAGAAGCCGGATTAAATTTAAGTTCTACAGGCTCTACCTACACTTATGGAAATGCAATGACATCAACAACTGCCGCTCGCACTACAGAAGATAAAAGTGGCACTACCTTTGGCATTGGCGTGAGGGGCTTCATTGGTGCTGAGTATTTTGTTCTTCCAAAAATGGCCATCGGTGGCGAATTTGGCTGGGGGGTTGGTTTAACCTCAACTGGCGAAGGTCAACGAACAACAGAATCATGGAGTGGAACTGCTGCCACAACTACCACTACCAAAACGGGTGGCAACTCTTCATTTGGATTTGATACAGACCACATCAATTCGATTTTTGGACCTTCGGGAACCATTCGTTTGACCTTACATTTCTAAAAAATACTCTTTAATCTCAAATACGAACATTAACCTGACTATTGAAAATTTGTTTGCTGACAACCGGTTGAATACCCTTTTGGGAATTCAACCGGTTTTTTATTTTTGCTTGGGTGGGTTTATTTAGGTGTAATTTAGGTTTAGCCTAGTTTGATGAGGGACAAGCGACATTCTGTCGCTTTCTTTTTTTTTATTTTAAGCGACAAGGATGTCGCTTGTCCCTCGATTTCCTTCATTTTCGCCAATAACTGAATTTGATACCAATAGCAATCGGAACTGACATAAAAAAATCAAACAACATTGAGTTCCGAAAAATAATAAACTTCCGGACAATACACACACTTAATAAATTATATATCCGCTTGGACAGGGGCTACAAAATTTACAATTGCAATATGGTTTATGAAAATGTTTTAACTGCTTTGCAGTATGTGCAACTAGTGTTTGTAAAACTACATGGACATGTTGCAGTAGGTGCAAAATAGTGTTTTTATAAATAGGTTAATGGTTTTGCAGTGGGTGCAAAATAGCTTTTGTAAAAAACAGCTGATAATAGTGATAATAATAAAAAAAAGCATACCATGTTTAAGAACTAATTTATAAGACATTATATTTATTCTATTACTTAACTGTTGAAACCACACTTTTTTTTCTTCATTAATTTGAAGTTACTTCCCATCATGTCAAAAATGTAATTTTTCATTTCAATCCGAATGATTATCTTTGCATTCAATTTTTTTAAACATCACAATGGAAACTACTTTAAACCATGCCAAGAAAATATATAATGAGCCGATGCATACTTGCGAGCACATATTAAACCAGACCATGGTGCGTATGTTTGATTGCGGAAGGTCGGTAAATGCGCATATAGAAAAACGAAAAAGTAAATGTGACTATTTACTAAATGCAGCACCTACCGAAGCACAGATTTCTGTGATTATAAGTAGAGTGAATGAGGTGATTGATACTAATTTGCCTGTTTTTGAAGAATTGATGAGTAGGGAAGAGGCCGCTAAAATAGCCGATTTATCCAAGCTTCCAGCTGAAGCATCAGATACTTTGCGCGTTATCCGTGTGGGAGAATATGATGCCTGTGCTTGTATCGGTCAGCATGTTGA
>JBAXAD010000151.1:0-9323 GCA_037142715.1 Paludibacter sp.
ACAGACATACTTGGTCTGCTCTTTGCTCATTTCGGAGTACCGTTTTGGTACTGTTAGATTTATTTGACCCCTAGCCCCTGAAGGGGGACTGAAATTAGTTTCGGCTGCTTTGTTTTTTGTCATAAACTTGGTCTTTAAGCCCCCTTCGGGGGTTTGGGGGCTTTTAAACCAAAGCTAATCTAAAAGTCCCCCTTCGGGGGATTGAGGGGGCTTAATCATTATGACAACATCACCAAAAATACTGGTTTTCTCTACTGATAAAATTTCCGACCCAGGAATTGATCAGGCTGGTTTGAGAAAAATTCATTACGCTCCTTCCGTATATGTCATCAGTGTACCTTGCTCGTCGGGTATCAAGCCCAAATGGATTTTGCACGCACTGGAGAGTGGTTTCGACGGTGTTTTCATTGCCGCCGATGGACACGAATGCTCCTTCAGTTCTCGTTGTGCCGACCATACCAATACAATTGTTGAAACTTCGCAAGTATTGATGAAAGAGAAAAATATTAATCCTAGACGTGTGCGTATGGCGGCTCTTTGCTCGGTGTGTGCCGAACCGTTTATGAGTCACATGGCAAATTACGGGAAAATATTGAGCGAATTAGAACAACCCCTTGCAAAAGAACCCCTAACCCCTAAAGGGGAATAAGAAAGAAGCCCCCTAACCCCCTAAAGGGGGAATTAATTTTAGTATTGATTACTTTAAACGAATATGATGAAAGAGGATATAAAAAACAATATACAAAACGAAGCTAACTTAGTTCCCCTTCAGGGGCTAGGGGTTACCAATCCCCCCTTTAGGGGGTTAGGGGGCCATTTCGACGCCCTAGTTATTGGTGGCGGAATTGCTGGTCAGGAAGCAGCTTTGAGTCTGGCAGATATGGGTCACGAAGTACTGTTGGTTGATAAAGCTCTGTCTATTGGTGGTAAAATGATTCAGCTTAGCAAGGTGTTCCCTACGCTCGATTGTGCCGCTTGTATTACCACACCAAAAATGTCGGAAACTGCTCGCCATCCAAAAATTACGCTTGCATTGAATAGCGAAATTGATAGCATCAATAAAGTTGGTGACGATTTCAATGTACAAATTTCTAAAAAAGCACGATACATTATTGCTGAAGATTGTACCGGTTGTGCTGAGTGCGAGGCGGTTTGTCCGGAAGTTCGCAGTGATGATTACAATGCCAATTTGGCAGGACGAAAAGTAGCCTATATTCCTTTCAACCTTGCCAATCCACGTATTGCCACCATCGATCGCATGGACCATTCTGCTCCTTGTATCAACGAATGTCCGGGTGGCGTAAAAGCCTATGGTTATATCACTTTGGCACGCAACGGGCAATATGAGGAAGCGATGAAACTTCACTTGGAAGATATTCCATTTCCTGGAAGTTTAGGTCGTGCTTGTTACTCACCTTGCCAAAATGCCTGTACACGTGCTAGCGTTGACTCGTCAGTGGATATTCGCAAAATCAAGCGCTACTTTGCCGACTGGTATTACGAAAAATATCCTGAAGCTCCCGAAGTAGAAATAAAAAATAAAACGGACAAGAAAATTGCCGTAATTGGTTCTGGTCCTTCCGGAATTACTGCCGCTTATCATTTGGCATTGAAGGGTCACTCGGTTACCATTTTTGAAGCGGCTCCTGCGGCTGGAGGTATGTTACGTTTGGCTTTGCCGGAATATCGTGCTCCAAAAAGCGTGGTGGATCGTGATTTAAAAAATATTACTGTTCTTGGTGTTAAGATAGAAGTAAACAAAAAGATTATAGATTTAAAAGGATTGAAAGAACAAGGTTTTGATGCCGTTTTTGTTTCTGTTGGAACGCACGATGCTGTTTCCTCAAAAACGGAAGGTTCTGATTTGAAAGGAATTGTTGACTGTCTTCATTTTCTTCGTGAAGCCAATATTGGAAAAAAAGAAGACCTCAAAGGTAAACGCGTAATGGTTATTGGTGGTGGAAACACGGCCATTGATGCTGCTCGTACTTCATTGCGTTTGGGCGCCGAAAAAGTGACGGTCATTTATCGTCGTAGCCGTGAAGAAATGCCTTGTTTTGCTCCCGAAATTCACGAAGCTGAAGAAGAAGGTGTTGAAATAATGATACTTCGCAATCCGGTGAAATACATTGGTGAAAACGGAAATATCAAACAAGTGCAGTTGGTGAAAATGCAATTGGGCGAAAAAGATGCCAGTGGTCGTCGCTCTCCCGAAGCTGTAAAAGGTTCAGAATACATTGAAAATGTGGATTATGTGATTGAAGCCATTGGTTTGAAACCGTCCACTTCGCCTTTTGCAGGACAAATTGATTTGAATAAAAACGGAACCATTGTGGCTGATAAAAAAACGCTGCAAACTTCTGTTGACTATATATTTGCAGGTGGCGATACCGTTACCGGCGCTACCACTTTGATTGAAGCAGCAGGACAAGGTAAAAAAGCCGCTTTCTACATGGATAAATACTTGCGTGGTTTGAACATGCTTGATTTTCAGGATGGCGATAAATTACCAGCTATCGACAAAGCAAAAGTACTCAGCAAAGGCAAACCAGCTTTGGTTGCACAAATTCCAAATGCAATGATGCCGCTTAATAAACGTGCGACCAGCTGGGATGAAGTGGACCAAACTTATACCGAAGCTGAATTGAAAGCCAGTACCGACCGTTGTTTGGATTGCAGCAATTGCCGCGAGTGCCATCAATGTGTAGCTGCTTGTCCATCTAATGCAATTGATTTTAGTCAGAAAACTCAAATTCTGAAAACAACCGTAAAATCGGTGGTGGTTACAACGGGTTATAAATTGTTCCCACCAACAGGAAAGCCAAATTATGGTTATGCGAAATATGCCAATGTAATTGATTCCATGCAAATGGATAGATTGATTGCACCGACTCGTCCGTTCAACAATGTACTTCGTCCGAGCGATGGCAAAACACCTGATAATATCGCTTACGTGCTTTGTACCGGTTCCCGCGATTCTGCAATTGAGAATTCAGGTTGCGGTGCCGATTGCGAAAACAATCCTATTTGTTCACAAATTTGCTGTATGTATTCCATCAAGCAAGCTCAATTACTGATGGGTGCATTGCCAATGGCCGACATTACCATTTACTACATGGATATTCGTGCATTTGGTAAAGGTTACGAAGAGTTTTTCATGGAATCGAAAGCCATGGGCGTGAACTTTGTGAAAGGAAAAGTAGCCAAAATTCGTGAAAATGAAAACGGTAGCGGCGATTTGATTATCCGTTATGAAGACGTTACAAAAGGTGTGGTGAAAGAAGCTAAACATGATGTGGTGGTACTTTCGGTGGGCGTTGTTCCAAATAAAGAAGTTCCACAAATGTTTAAAAATAGCCTGTTGGAGTTGGATCCTTTCAATTTTGTAAAACAAACGGACGAATTGATAAGTCCGGCATTGACAAGTATCGAAGGTGTGTATGTGGCAGGAGCTGCTTCGGGACCAAAAGATATTCCGGATTCAATTTTGTCGGCAGGAGCTGCAGCATCAGAAGTTGCGGGATATTTGAATAGGAGAACCGGCCCCCTAAATCCCCCTTCAGGGGACTTAAAGAGGGAAAAGTCTTTAAAATTGCAATAAAATAATCATTAACAAACTAATAGTTTTCCCCCTTTAGGGGGTCAGGGGGCTTATATGAAACAAAGAATAGGTGTATATATTTGTCATTGCGGCGGGAATATTTCCGATTACGTGGATGTGGAAGAGTTGGGCAAAATGTTCCATCAAGAGGAAAACGTGGTTGTTTCCAAAGATGTAATGTTTGCTTGTGCCGACTCTAACCAAAAGGACATGGTGGCTGACATACAAGCAAATAAGTTGGATGCTATTGTGGTTTGTTCTTGCTCGCCAAAACTGCATTTACATACTTTCAAAAATGTAGCATCGCGTGCAGGTTTGAATCCTTCCAACTATGTTCAAGTGAATATCCGCGAGCAATGTTCGTGGCCACACAGCGACCGTCCGCGTGAAGCAACCGTAAAAGCTGCCGGTCTTATTCGTGCCGGTATCAACCGAGTTGCTTTCTCCGAATCGTTGGAAAACATTGAACTGACGGTGAAAAAATCTGCTTTGGTAATAGGAGCAGGGGTTTCAGGAATGAAAGCAGCCATCGATTTGGCACGTTCGGGTAATGAAGTTTTTCTGATTGAAAAAGATTATTTCGTTGGTGGACGCATTGCACAGAAAGAAAAACTTTTCCCAACCAATCAAAACGGAAAAGAAGTAGTGGCATTTTTGTACAACGAAATGAAGAAGTTTCCGAATATCACCATTTTCACTGGAGCAACGGTGGAAAAAGTGTCTGGAAGTTTGGGTAATTTTAGCGTTGACATCAAAGTAAAACCACGTCATATCAACCCAAATGCTGATAAAAAAGCGGTGAAACGTGCCATGGACGAATGTCCGGTGACTGTTCACGATGATTTCAATCTGGGATTGGTGGAACGTAAAGCCATTTATAAAAATTATCCTGAAGCATTGCCTGATGTGCCGGTAGTTGTTGCAGAAGCGTTGAAAGATGCGACTGACTTTACAGGTAAATTTGCTTCAACATTGAATCTAAATGAAGAAGCACAAACACTTTCACTTATTGCAGGTTCGGTGTTGGTAACTACTGGTTATGATCACTATGAACCCAAAGAAGGTGAGTTTGGCTACAAAACCATTTCGAATGTAGTGACATTGCCCGAATTGAACCGATTGATGGAAATGAATACCGGTAAATTGGTTTACAATGGAAAACAAATTAATAGTTTGGCGTTTATCTATTGCGTTGGAAGTCGTCAGACAAAAGGCGAAAATAAATATTGCTCACGCCAATGCTGCACTTCAACCATTCACACGTCTTTGCAATTGAAGGAAAAATACAAAGATATCCAAACTTACCACTTATACCGTGATATTCGGACTTATGGCAAACAGGAATTGATGTACACTGAATCCTCCAAACAAGGTGATTTGTACTTCAAATTCGAAGAAAAAGAAATGCCTGTTGTGTCTGTTGATGGAAAATCTACTATCGTGAAGGTGAAAGATTACCTGACAGCAAAAATGGAAATGGAAATTGAAACTGATTTGGTAGTGTTGGTTACCGGTATGGTGGCGCGAGAAGATGCAACGACCATTTCAGAATTGTTCAAAATTCCAATTGGCCGTGATAAATTTTTCAACGAGATTCACCCAAAATTGAAACCCGTAGAAACTGTTATCAAAGGAGTTTATATCGGTGGAACTTGCCAAGGACCAAAAAATGTGAGCGAATCAGTTCAGTCTTCGTTGGCAGGTGCTTCAAAAATTACTGCCTTGCTCAAAAGCGGTACGGTAATGGTTGACCCAATTACCGCCCGGGTTAATACTGATGCTTGTACCTGGTGTGGAAAATGTTCGGATGTGTGCGATTATACAGCCATTAAAGAAGTTTTATTTGGTGAAAAGCATGTGGCTGGTGTCAACAAAGCCGTATGTACGGGCTGTGGAATTTGTGCTCCGGTTTGTCCTGTAAATGCCATTGAAATAGCGCAATACACCGACAATGAAATCGAATCGATGATAGACGGATTTATGCAGGATGTGGTAATTAGGGAAAAAGAAGCTGGTGAAGTTACTGACAATCTTACTCCCCCTTCAGGGGGCGGGGGGGCCGCTATGAAAGAATATCCGTTTGTTTGGCGGGAGATTTTGGCTGGCATGACCGACGACAAAAATACTATTCCGCAAATTGCTGCCAATTCTAAAGTGGCCAGCGAAATTGTCACTTTCCACTTGATGACCATGAACCGTTATGGTGTGGTTGTTCCGGCTGGAATGGATACAAAAGAGGAGTATTTTTATTACAAAAGAAAATAACACCTCACCCCTGACCCCTCGAATACTTGTCCCGCTTGCGGGAGAGGAGAGGGGAAAAGAGCATGCGATTTGCAATAGTAAATAGTAAATGAAAAAATAGTAAATTAATATTATGTCAAGAGTAAATCCAAAATTTGCAACTGAATTATCTAAATATGGGTCTAGCGACTTCAATGCCTGTTTCAATTGTGGAAACTGTACGGCAACCTGTTCGCTATCGACTGCCGACAGTTCATTTCCACGCGAAATGATTCGTTATACCACCCTAGGACTGGAAGACGAAATCAAAGCGTCCTTGAAACCATGGGAATGTTATTATTGCGGCGAATGTTCCACACAGTGTCCTCGACAGGCTGAACCGGGTGAGTTGATGATGTCGCTTCGGCGCTATCTCACCGCTCAGTACGACTGGACTGGACTTTCGGGATTGTTGTACAAATCATTACCCATCAGTATTACAGCGTTTATCCTGACTTTTGTAGGGGTAATGGCGTTTGTTGTTTCGGTTGGTTTTGAATTGGAAAAAATGATTCATTTCGGTCACATGTTCGAAATGATAGCCATTGGAACTGTTGGATTTGTAATTTTATTGCCCAATATCTATCGTATGTGGAACTTCACGATTCTAAAACCAAAGGTGAAAGTATCGATGAAAAATTACTTAAAAGCGAGTGGCGATTTATTTGTACACATGTTCACTCAAAAACGTGCGTTGGGATGCGACGACAATCAATTCCGCTGGTTCGAGCACTTTATACTCGTCATTGGTTATCTGTCATTACTTTTCACCACGGTGGTGCTCGACTGGTTTGCTTCGCAATACATGTTCGTTATCATTTTGGGCTACGTAATGAGTACCATCGTATTTGTGGTAACGATAGATTTTGTTTCGAGCCGAATGAAGAAAATGAAAGAAGCGAACAAACATTCGCAACCTTCGGACATTTTCTTTGTGGTATGGTTGTTCCTAATGGGTTTGACAGCCTTTATGGTTCGTCTGTTTATCGACCTCGATTTACTTGAAATGAATAAGTGGCTGTATATTTTCCATCTTACTGTACTGGTTCAGTGGGCTTTAATCATTGTTCCTTTCGGAAAATGGACTCACTTTCTGTATCGCTCGTTTGCCATGTATTTTGCACGGTTGAAAGAGTTGAGCAAACTTAGCTAATTATAACTGTACAAATGAAAGGAAATTTTGATTCGATTATTAGCGAAAATCGTCCTGTAATTGTCGATTTTCACGCGCTGTGGTGTGGTCCTTGCAAAATGCAATCTCCAATATTAAAACAACTGGTCGATGAGCTAGGGGAACGTGTGCGGGTGATAAAAATTGATGTAGACCAAAACCAACCTTTGGCAAGTCGATATCAAATTCAAAGTGTACCAACATTGATGATTTTCAAGAAGGGAGCTGTCATTCATAAACAATCAGGTGTTCATACCAAGGCGCAGTTGATGAGTATTTTAATAAAGAATATGTGATGATTTTGGAGTGAATTTTACGTGTAATAAAAAATGCCTTTACCAAGTATTGGTAAAGGCAAATATGTTTATACATAGATATAATAAGAAACTTAGTGTATTAGTGATTTTACAGAACCACTCCACGAACATCCTAAGCAATAAACAATTGACAAATCAAATCCTTCCAGAGACTCCTCTGCATGAATGGGAATTATTTCATAGTTTTCATTCACAGTTACAACTATAAAATCACCGAGCAGATTTTTTACTTGAAATCGGCGTATTTTACATTGTGGACAAAGTAAGTCTTTCATTTATATTGTTTTGTGAGATGTTTGAATATTTACAGATTAGTATTATTCGGGTTGTTTTTCAGTGGTATTTTCTTCAATAATATCTTTAACCACAATTGGTTCTTCAATTAAAGCTTCCACTACAACAGCTTCTTCAATCACTACTTTTTCAATGCTGATGGCGTTTGTAACTTCTTTTAAACATTCATCTTCTATTCTAATCACACGACCAGGAAATTTTTCCATCCATGCCAAATTGTGTGTAGCCATGATTATTGTGGTGCCAGAAAGTCGAATATTGTACAATAATTCTACCAGTTCTCTACCAGTTTCTGGGTCAAGGTGACCCGTTGGCTCATCGGCAATAATCATTTCTGGCGAATTGAGTAGAGCACGTGCAATCACAATGCGTTGCTGCTCACCACCCGAAAGTTGATGCGGCATTTTATATCCTTTGTTCGGCATACCCACCTGAACCAACACATTATGTATTTGTTCTTCAATACTTTCGTTGTCTTTCCAGCCTGTTGCTTTCAACACAAATTCAAGGTTTGCATAAACAGTTCTGTCGTGCAACAGTTGGAAATCTTGAAAAACAATGCCAATTTTACGACGCAGATATGGAACTTCGCTTGCTTTTATGGTTAGTAAATCATAATTGAGCACACCAGCCACACCCGAAAGAACAGGTACTTCGTGGTAGAATGATTTCAATAATGAACTTTTACCGCTCCCCACTTTACCCAATAAATATACAAACTCACCCGAATGAATTTCGAGTTGTACATCCTTGAGCACCAGCAGTTCTTGTTGGTAAATATCAACGTCGACATATTTTATAAGCAGTTTCTTTTCCATTTTGTTGGTTGCTATTATTTGTGTCTTTTCTTCAATTCGCGTGCCAAATCGTCAAGCGAATATCCTTTGGAAGTGAGCAAAACGATAAGGTGAAAAACCAAGTCGGAGGCTTCATAAATAAAACCTTCTTCGGTTCCGTTGATGGCTTCTATAACCGTTTCTACAGCCTCTTCACCCACTTTTTGAGCCATACGGTTGATTCCTTTTTTGAATAACGAAGTGGTGTACGAACCTTCGGGCATTTCTTGGTGTCGAACGGTGATAAAATCTTGCAGGTATTTCAAGAATGTGATGTCACCCTCATTACTTTCGCCCCAGCAAGTATCAGTTCCAGTGTGGCAAACCGGCCCAACTGGATGCACTTTTATTAATAAAGTATCATTATCACAATCGGGAGTAATTGACACAACGTTCAGAAAATTCCCACTTTCTTCACCTTTGGTCCACAAGCGGTTTTTTGATCGGCTGAAAAAAGTCACTTGACCACTTTCTTGCGTTTTGGCCAATGCTTCTTCATTCATGTATCCTAACATCAACACTTTAGACGTGTATTCATCTTGGATAATGGCGGGAACTAAACCACCCGTTTTTTGAAAATCTATATTCATTTTGTTTCCGATTTTACATTTTGACTAATAGAGTGCGAAATTACAAAAAAACAGTCATAAATGAGTTGAAATGATGTAAAGTTAACAAATTTACTTCTATTTAAATAACAAAAAATCCTGAGAAACTTTTAGGCAAGTCTTTCAGGATTTCTATAATTTTTCAGGATTTAAATCAAAGTTATATTCAATGCTTTGCAATCCTGGTACATTTGTTCGGGCCAAATACTGGCT
>JBAXAD010000152.1:0-9118 GCA_037142715.1 Paludibacter sp.
ACATAATCAAGTTGTTCAATCCCAAGTGACCAGCCAAGCGACCAGCACCTTGCGAAATTTCTTCCTGAACACCACCATCAGAGATGAAAGTGTAAATGGTTTGGCTCATTACTTCGCCAAAACGTGCTTTCAAAAATTTTGCAGCAATAGCAGCACCAACTGCATAAGTATGACCTTGTCCGAGAGGACCAGATGTGTTTTCAACACCACGCATAACATCCACTTCAGGGTGTCCTGGAGTTGGGCTATCCCATTGACGGAATTGTGCAAGCTCAGCCATCGTGTATTTTCCAGTGCAAGCAAGCACCGAATATAACATTGGTGACATGTGACCTGGATCTAGGAACATACGGTCGCGACCTTCCCAAGCTGGATTTTTTGGATCATATTCCAAAAACTCGGAGTAAAGAACATTGATAAAGTCTGCGCCACCCATTGCGCCACCTGGGTGACCCGATTTGGCTTTTTCTACAGCCGATGCAGCCAAAATACGGATGTTGTCCGCTGCACGGTTTAAAGTTTGTGTTGAATTCATGCGTTGATAATTAAATGTTTATTGTCGAATTATTAATTTTCTACTTGTTTTATTTTTGTTTGTCTAAAGAATCAGTGAAACCGATATCCCAAAGTGTAATTTATTCCCCAATTGCTGGAAGTATTAACTCCATAACCAGGAATATACCAAGGAAATACTTCTGATACAGCATCTTTGCTCAATAAATTTTTACTGCGGACAGACCAGCCCATGTAAGTATTTTTAATGACTTCAACTTTTACTCCTACAACTATTTCGTACCACACTTTTGTTGTCGTTTGGTTTTTGAAATCCAGCTGTTCAGATCCGCCCCAGTAGTCATCAGTAATTTTTATATTTGTAATATCGTATGCAAAACTGGTCATTCCCAATCGCATGCCCGCCATAAATAGATTATTCGATGGTTTAGAAGTTTTCTTTGATTTTCTTAAATTGAAATCTACACCCAACCGACCAAACAATCCATTGGCTTTAAAACCAATTTCATCAACCGAGGTTTTATTTGCACCAGCAAACCCAAGTTCGAAAATTGGAAAGTATTTATTTTTCAAGTTTACTTGAACACCGCCTTCCATCGAATAAGTTTCTCCTTTCTGTAAGCCAGAACTAACCAGTGATGCCAAATCATCTTGTACAATAAAGCCGTTCCACCATTTGGTTTTCACCTGCAGTGTGTCTACATTTTTATCTTGCGCTTGTCCATAAAAAAGGTTCAAACTAAGAACTAGGCTTATTATATATTTGTAAATGCTCTGCATTGATGTTATTTACGTTGTGAATTTTAATGCTCACCGAGTCGATAAAATGTTTGGTTGTAAGTACTGTATCAATTGAATGTACTTTCAGGCAACCACATTCGAGCGATAGATACATATTTGAATTGGTGTGTGCAATGGTAATTGTATCTACTGTTTGTTTGAATTTGACCTTAAAAGTCGAAACTGTCACAAATTTATTCAACGGTAAATATATTTTGCTGATTTTTAGGCTGTTATTGTATATCGAGTCTTTCAGAACACCGGCAGTGTCAATTCCTTGCACGGTTAAACTGTCAACTATCAAGTTTGTGATTGTTACTTTATTTGTAGTTGCGTTTATGGTTCGCGTATAAAATCCAACTCCCATTTTTACATATTTATCCTTTCTACACCCTTCATCTGCCGTGCAGGAAATGCCGAATATAAAGAATAAAAATAATATTGGGTATAGTATGTGTTTCATAAATGAAGAACCCCTAATCCGCCAGCTGGCGGAGAATTGAAGTTAGTATTGGTTGTTAATTCACTAATCACTAATCATTAAACACTAATCACTAAGCATACAGCATTCTCACTTCTTTTTTCAATTTCTCCATTGCCAAATCAGTTGGTGTTTGCTCGCTATTTCCATATACTTGAATAATACGTTCTGCCAATAATGATGCTGATTCGTTTGGATCACATTGCGGTGCGCAGGTGTTTACAAGTTTCAATAAACTTTCTTGGGCTCCGCGTATATAATTCCAAACTTCATCGCTCACGTATATTTGTTGAGATAAATTGTGAGAAAATTCTTGTCGTATGCTGGCCAACAATTGTGTATGAAGTTCCATATTTGTCATGTGTGGTTTGGCAACGCTCAATATCAACGTATTTGGTGTTGTTCGCTCCAATACCAATATTAATCGCTCATAAGCACGAAGTCGGATAGGAGTGAGGGTGGCATTGTTCTCCTTACGCAATTCATAGTTACGTCGTTTTTCCTCGTTGCGCAACAATTTATCTATCAACAAATAAGCTGTTAGAAGTACAAGTAAAGCCGGAATGGTTATTTCTAGGATGTTCATGTGTACTTTTAAATTGTAATTGGTTGTTAGCTAACTCGAAATACAAAACATTAACGCGTCAAACCGCATAAAGCGGTTGTACGCTCGAAATACGAAACTCGGAACACAAAACCCTTTAAATAGTTTTCTCGATTTTATAATTGTTTCTTTCGGTAGAATTCCTAGCTACTATTTCACCCAAAAAACCAGTTAGGAATAATTGAGTTCCCAATACCATTGCCAATATTGACAAATAGAAATAAGGACTATCTGTAACCAAAGGTGCTTTTACATGTTCAAAAATGGCAATAAGTTTGTTGACACCTACCACCACTACGGCCATAAACCCAAGCAAAAACATCAAGCTGCCGTACAATCCAAAAAAATGCATGGGCTTTTTGCCAAACTTCGATAGAAACCACAAAGTCATCAAATCCAAATATCCATTCACGAATCTGTTCAACCCAAATTTCGTTTCCCCAAATTGGCGTTTGCGATGTTCAACCACTTTTTCGCCGATACGCGTAAAACCTGCATTCTTAGCCAAAAAAGGAATGTAGCGATGCATTTCGCCATACACTTCAATGTTTTTCACTACCTCGTTGGTGTAGGCTTTTAAACCACAATTCATATCATGCAGCTTCAGTCCAGTAACTTTACGAGCTGTGGCATTGTATAATTTTGAAGGGATATTTTTTGTGAATTTAGAGTCGTAGCGCTTTTTCTTCCAGCCCGAAACCAAATCGTAGTTCTCATTCATTATCATGGCATACAAGCCTGGTATTTCGTCTGGGCTGTCTTGTAAATCGGCATCCATGGTAATTACTACATTGCCCTTGGCAGCATTGAAACCACAGTACAGGGCTGGTGATTTGCCATAATTATGACGGAACTTGATGCCATGTACGCAGGACGACTTTTCTTGAAGCGATTCAATCACGTTCCACGAATTATCAGTGCTACCGTCATTCACAAAAATGACCTCGAAACTGAATTTATTTTCATTCATCACCCGCTCAATCCAATCAAAAAGCTCTGGAAGTGATTCTTCTTCGTTGTACAAAGGTATGATTACAGATATGTCCATATTATGACCCCTAATCCGCCAGCTGGCGGAGAACTATGTTAGTATTGATTGTTATTAACTCAATTCTCTTATTCTTCAAATATATTCTTATGACATACTAATATATAAATCAGTACTAATATTTCTTACTCCCCTTTAGGGGTTGGGGGTCTTTTTAACAAATCCACTCATCACCAATGCCACCAAAGTGCCCACAAAAACATTCACCCAAATATATTGCAAAGTAAAGCTGGCAGGTTTCATTATCGTTTCCATTTGAGCAATGGAAGCATCATTCATAGGGAATTTCATTTTCTCCATCAATTTCATGCTTTCTTGAAACATTTCTTCTAAGTAAGCTGGATTAATGTATTGAAAATAAATGTATTTGACAACCGACGAAATGATGGCTGCAAAAAAGAATGTTAATAGGGTATATGAAAATGATTTCCAATAGCTAATTACGCCCTTACATTCTATTTCTCTATAGCGGATAGTCAACTTGTAAATACCAACAAGAATTAAAGTTATAAGCACATAAGAAAGTAAGACAAATGCGGTGATTTTTGAAATGGAAAGTAGAAAATTTATGGAGAATAGTACGCCCATTATGAGCCCATTGAACATCGCCGATTTGATAATACTTGGTTGCATAAAGTCTTTTTTTGGTTCAGTCCACAAAAGTACAAAAAAACCACTACAATGGAATAACAATATCTAATAAATGTATGACTGTGTACGCAACAAAATGATAAAACTACTATAAACAAAGAAAGAGCCGACATTTTCATGACGACTCTTTCTGATAAATATTGAAACTTAGTAAATCTTACTTTTTAAATGAAGTTTGATTTATAGCTTGTCATTAAATTTTTGAACCTTTTAATGCTTTGATGTTGGATATCATTTTCCAACTTCCAAAAATCATTGCCATTACTAGCAACATGCTAGTGCCGTCTCCTAAAGGAAGGCTTGGAGAACCACCACCTTCTTCTGGAGGAGGAGCAGGAGCACCTTGTGCACCAGCACCTTGACTTGCCGACAATCCAGCAGAAGCAAGATCAGTTGTCAAAACATTGAATCCAATCAATGCAGGACCATTAACGCTTGTGTTGTTTTTGCTTGGAGTTGAATTAATTCCAATCAATCCTTGTACACCATTCGACGAAACAGCACTTGATGAATTGGCCAAGACACCTGAACCTGCAGAACCAATACCAGCATTGCTGCCAATTACTTGGTTTCTCTGCGCATAAGCTTGCAAGCTGTAACTAATATTGCTTACTTGACTATTTTCAGCATTTACATTACTGCTAGCTACAATCTTATTTTTTCCAGTTTTAATGTTCCCAAGTTGAATAGTTGATTCTATTCTATTGCCGTTGACAGCACCAATGCCTTTGTTAGCACCTTTAAAATCAACACCAGTTACCGTAACGATTTTATTTGTTATTTTGTTTGAATATTTTGTATACGAACCTTTCAATGGGGCAATAAATAGTGCCAATACCAAACTTAGTATTGCTGATACACTTATAAAAACGATTAATTTAAAACTCTTTCTCATATTCTTGTTATTTAGCGAATGATTAATTTTTCAGTTACTTCTTGTGTTGCAGTTGTTGCTTTGGCTGCATAAATTCCTTTTCCTAAATTAATAGGAATGGTTACCAGACCATTGGCATCAAATCTTACTGTTTGCATTGCACTTCCCGATAAATTGTAAATCACCAGGCTACCAGCTTCGTTAGTTGGATTTGATACAATCACTGAACTTTGTGAGCTAACCAATTTCAATTGAGAACTTGCACTTGGGTTTTTTACTGCCGTAAGTTGAGTAATGATTTTGAAACGATTTACTGCAGTAGGTGTCGCCTCGGTATTAAATGCATATTCAGTACCGCTTGCAGTAATATTTACTGTTTTGTTAGCTACTAAATCTACTAGATATATATTACCATATTTTGTATCCATATTTTGGTGTGTGAAAATCATTTTCAAATTTCTTTCTTGACCAGCTTGGAATCCTAAATAAGTGTTGTTTATATCATTTACTGCGTTAATTTGGTAATTGCCATCTTCTCCCACTCCGTAAATCTGTGTGTTAAGTGCAGACCCTAAGATTTTAGAACCATCCCAACCATTATCAAATTTACTTGTGCACGATTCATCAGAGAAAATCCACATACGGTCTGATGAAAGTGTACCAATAACATCAATCATTGTAGCAGTTTTTTCTGAAATTGCTCGTGCACGTTGTGCAGTAGAATTGCTTACTAATGAACTCAATGGCATTCCAATTGAACTACCTGTATTGCTTGCATTTACCAAGAATCCTTGCATAGATGGTATGTTTGCTGGAACACCTAATACACCCGCAGTTAATGGAGTTGAAACCACATAAGTGCCTGGATTAGAACCTGCATCGTTAGCCAATTGACTTGACCATTCTGCGCGACTTCCTGAATTGTAAAGATATACAGCATTCTCTACATTACCACTGAATGTAAGTCCTGCAATATTTACTGCTGCAGTAAATGGATTTGCAATGATTTGACTTCCTTGATAGTAACCAGATGTATAGGTTAAAGATTTATTCACTGAAGTGTGATTCAATGTACCTGCAAAGTTGTATGTTTTTGCATTTGTTTGTACTACTTCATAACCATCTACAGGAACCATTACTGTAGTACCATCTAATTTAGGGATATTGGTATGATTGATATCCTCTGGTACCCATAAACCATTTGCATCTACACCTGCACCTGAAGTTTCAGTATATTTACGTACACGTTCGTCTGAATTTGCAAATGTGTTGCTTAAGGTTAATGAGGTAACAGGTATACCAAAATACTGCCATCTGTTTTTAGCTGGATAGCTAGAAGCATCTGTATATGCTTTTGAATACATTTCTACTGTTCCTTGTACTGTTCCTGAACCCCATGTTAAACTACCATTGGCTACACCTGCTCCAGATTTTACAACTAATGCTGAAGGAAGACCACTATTGGTAAATGCACCCACAACATTTAATGAATTAGATGTATTTACTGATAATATAGGCGTTACTCCACCATGAATAGCTTTAATTTCTAAGTTATTACTTTCTGCAGTATTTGTTACTTGACAGTTTCCATCAATATATACCAATACGGCAGGATGTAGTGCCGCTGTAGGTACAGTGTTATGATCCCAACGAGCAGGTGTGTTCCAATTTTCAGCTGCATGACCAGGTGTAGTATTTGTCCATGTTGTAGTAGGCCATGGTACAAAAGTGATTGGATTATTTGCGCCAACTTCAGTTAAGTACATTTCAGTTCCAGGATTACCTTGATATTCATAAGCCTGAACTGTATAAGTTCTACCTGGATACAAACCTGTTACTGTTACAGAATTTCCACTACCAGCATAAATACAATAATAACCAGAACTTCCTAATTGTGTTCCAAGTGACGACCAATTTGTGCTTGCTGTATAAGTTGTATTATCGCTAGGAGGTGTTATTGCACCTATTCCTTCTTTTAAGAAAACAACTCTACCAGTTGCTGCACCATTTGACCAATTAAATGCTCCTGATACAAAGGTTAGAGCTGAGGTAGTAAATGTAGGAGTTGCTACAATATTATATGCCTGAGTGTTAGGACCGGTAATAATAAATGAAGCCTGAGAATATGCACTAAATAAAGTGTTTGTAACAGCATAAATTCTATAATAATACTTTGTATCAGGTACATAAGTAAATCCTCCGTCAGCATCTGTATTAGCAGTATTTGTACCTAGACCCATATAAATTTCATCTACAGAAGCGAATGCTGGGTCGGTGTCTATTTCTATTTTATAAGATGTATTAGCATTATTAAGACCATTATCTGGATTCCAATTAATATCGAATGAAGTAGTTGTTATATTTGTTGGAACTGCAATTGTTGGTGCTTTGGGTTTTACCCATATTTCTTGAGTTACATTAGTTGCAGGAGAATATGAAGCATTTCCTGCTTGTGATGCTGTTATTACTGCTTTGCCAGATCCTACCATTGTAACAGTTGATCCACTAATAGTAGCTATGTTTAAATTACTACTCGTATATGTTATAGGTAGTCCGCTACTACTTGTTGCATTTAAATTGAAAGTTGAACCACCATAAATCTTACTGGTTAAGTTATCATTAAATGTAATAATCTGGTCATTTTGAGGTGTTACAATTACGTTGTCAACTGCTAATAATTGCTCAGAATTACCAGTTCTTGTATCTTGCCAACGAAGCATGATTTCTTCTCCTGCCGCCAGATTTACAGTTATATAGTCAGTTTTATCAGTGTAATTTCCACTGGCATTGCCATCTAATGCACTTGCAGTCGTACCAGTGCCAGAAAAAAGCGCTGTAAATGTACTAAATGCGGTATATATACCTGTAGATAGGTTTGTTATACTGCTTCCAATTTGGTAACCCAAAACTAAAGATTTTGTAAGACCATTAGTTTTTCTCCATTGTTGACCTCTCCATTTAACTTCAAGAATTTTAATAGTACTACCAGAATTGTTCTTTAATCTCCAGCCGAAATATGATATATCACTTGTCGTAATGCTTGGTATCCAACCTAAAGCTCTATTGGTATTACTTGTAATACCAAATGATTTCAATGAACCATCACCAGAGGTGCCTGAGGTTCCACCATTATTTAATGTATAAGCAGTTGGTATACCTGCTGCTCCTCCACCTAAGGCATACCAATTAGATAGTGGGGTAGAGCCGTCAGTCCAAGTGCCTCCAGCGCTAAATCCTGTATCGAAATCCTGAGTAGCAGATGTACCTACTAAAGATAAAGAGGTTTGTCCCCAAGCATTCTGCCCCACCAGCATCGCAAACGCCAATACTAGCAGCAATTTAAATTTTTGTGTAAAGATTTTTTGTTTCATAAGGCATTTGTTTTATTTGTAAGTATTTTTTTTCTGCATTGTTATTGTTGAAAATAAAGCGTAAATTATAATGTTGTTGTTTGTATTTTGATTGATTGAATTTTAGTGTTTAGCTTCCTATAAGGATGTATGAAATGGAATTATTGGACAAATATAATACATATAGTTCAATGCCTAAAATGTAGTTGTTGTAGTATAATTTGTAGCAATACTGATTTATTTGCTACTTATTTCTAAATCGTTAGCCTGATATTTTCATGTAATGATCTTACAATCATCACTGTCTAGTAATTTGTTTAATATAGCTAAGATGTTGAAAATAAAAGTTGTAATCATTATAAATAGACTGAACTCTTAGTTCTTTAGGAGCATTTATCTTGTAATAAATACTCCATTGCACTTAGGAAATATAATGGTTTGCACTTATTTAATAGCTTATTGGTATCTAATTACCCTTGTTTTAGGCTTAAAAATCACCAAATAATATAACATTGATTAAATATTATTTTGTTTTAAAGAGTGGTTTCTCATTATATATAAGTTTTGAAGTATTAAGATGGATTATGATCATTCTATTAATTTCGTGGAATGATAAGGGCTAATTTTTATACCTTACAATTGAATCTAATGCCATCTTTTATTCAAGTTTGCCAATGATGTTTTTTGATCCTTGTAATTTATTTATGTGTTTTGTTGTTCAATATTTTGTTATTTCTACTTTACAAAATTAAAGATTTACCCATCCCGAATTCTATGGTTATTCCAAATTATTTATATTAAAAATTACTCTGTTTAT
>JBAXAD010000153.1:0-8857 GCA_037142715.1 Paludibacter sp.
TTCTTCGCCACCCGAAACACCAGTTCCAACGAACAATAAACCTTTGCTTTCTACATATTTTGCACGACGAATGGTGTCAGGGAAATGCGTGTTTCCACCATCAATAATGATATCACCCGCTTCCAAATGTGGAAGAAGTTGCTCGATAAAGTCATCAACTGCTTGACCCGCTTTTACAAGCATCATTACTTTGCGTGGTTTTTCTAACGAATCGCAAAGTTCTTTGATAGAGTGTGCGCCGATAAAATTTTTGCCTGCCCCACGTCCTGCAATAAATTTATCCACTTTATCTACCGAACGGTTAAAAACGCCTACTGTAAAGCCTTTGCTTTCCATGTTCAATACAAGGTTTTCGCCCATTACGGCCAAACCAATTAATCCAATGTCTGCTTTTTGTTTCATAATAAGACCCCTTAATCCCCTAAAAGGGGAAATTTTAGTTAGTATAATTATTTAATTTTCAATTTATTTGTTCATTCAAAAAGTTACCTTTATAAAGTTGAGAGTATTTAAACCCCAATTTCATTAGTTTATCCAATGTTTTTGATTCAATATTTTTGGCATTAATCGTAAATGCCGGAAATTCTCTGCGAGTTGGGTAATCACCACGTAACTGTTCAAAAAGCGTTGTATTGTTACGGAATGCCCTATCGTCATTGCGTATATCGTAGGTTGAAAGAATGACTTTCGCAATAATATCTTGTTCGTTCAATCCTTTTCCATCAATTTCAATTATTGGATTTGCTGGTGATTCAACCCCTGAAGGCTGCCAATTGTTCAACCCTAAACCAAAGAAATCACTGATGGCTTTCACACTCATTTGTGTTCCAGTAGCTTTACCATCCTTAGAATAACCCCCTATGTGAGGAGTTGCGATGGTTGTCAAGGACAGTAATTCCAAATCAATATCCGGCTCATTTTCCCAGCAATCACAAACGAAACCCGAAAGTTGACCATTTTTTAATGCTTGTTTTACGGCTTGCGTTTCAATCACTTCACCACGACAAGAATTTATCAGAACTGGCTTTTTAGCTAATTGTGATAAAAATGTCTCATTCCCCAAATGAAAAGTAGCATCATCGCCTTTCATATTTAAGGGAACATGCAGCGTAATAATATCTGCTTGCTCCATAACTTCTTTTAAACTCACAAAAGCATTTCCACCTTCGGCACGAGCCCTCGGTGGGTCATTGAGCAGCACTTTCATGCCCAGCAAATTGCAAACATTTGCCACCTTGCTGCCTACATTGCCCACACCCACAACGCCAATGCACAAATCTTTCAGTTGCAAATTTCTTGTTTCGGCCAATACCATTAATGTTGAAGCAATATATTGTTCCACCGATTTGGAATTACATCCCGGTGCATTGGTCCATTTAATTCCTTGCGCTTCGCAATAATCGGTATCTATATGGTCGTAGCCAATAGTGGCTGTGGCAATGAATTTGACGGCCGAATCAGCCAACAATTTTTCATTGCAAATGGTGCGGGTACGGGTTACAATGGCATCGGCATCCTTCGCAATTTCTGGTGTTGTTTTAGAACCGGGCAAGTAAATTACTTCAGCCACTCCTTCGAATGCTCCCTTTATATAAGGTATTTTATCGTCAATAATTATTTTCATAAAATGATAAAAAAACGACCCCCAGCCCCTAAAGGGGAGTAAGAGATGTTAGTATTGATTACTTAATATTACAGTTAAAACAAACTGAAAATCACTTAGTGAATCTTCATGTTCTTAGTACCTTAGTGGTAAATTCATTTAAAATCCTCATAATAATTTTTTACTATTTCCTCCAACACCAAGCTTGTACGGGCAGCAGAATACATGGTACTGTCACATTTTCCTTCTCCGCGCAGTTCATCAACGACTTGTTGTATCAAATGAAATGAAATATTTACTGGATTTTGAAAACTGTAACTCACTTCGCCTTCTGCAGTTGTCAATTTTACATCTCCATGCTGAAAACATGAAAAAATAATTTTCCCTTTTGTTCCCAAAATCTCAATTGTATCTTCCTCACTTTCTTTGGAAGCAATAAAACACCAACTACCAATACCAATTACTCCCGACTGGAAGGTAAAAACTGCAGAAACCATATCTTCTGCAGGATAATATCCCCCAAGGTTTTGAGCAATTCCTTTGGCGTCTTTTATTGGTCCCAAAATAAAATCGAGATAATCCAATTGGTGAGATGCTAAATCATAGAAATAACCTCCACCAGCAATATTCGGATTGACATGCCACGACTGAAGTTCCTCTTTCTGGTCATTGACTCTTGCCGATTTCAATAATCTTATGTTCACCGATAATGGTTTGCCAATTGCGCCATCTTCTATTAGGGATTTTACTTTCAAAAAAGCGGGTAAAGACCTTCGATAATAGGCTACAAATAACGGCATTCCAGTTTCCTCCGATACCCGAATCATTTCCTGACATTCGGCATACGTCCGCGCCATAGGCTTTTCAACGTAAACCGGCTTGCCAGCTTTCATGGCAGCAATGGCATACGAGGCATGTGTATCGGGTGGTGTGGCTACATAAACAGCATTTATTTCAGCATCATTTATCAACAAATCAGCGTCAGAATAAAACTTGGGGACATTATGACGCAAAGCATAATCCTTAGCCAAATCAGCATTCCGCCGCATCACAGCCACCAAATGCGAATGCTCTACCTTGTTGAATGCAGGACCGCTTTTGAGTTCGGTAACATTACCACAACCAATAATTCCCCAGTTAATAACCCCTAGCCCCTGAAGGGGAACTAAGTTACTTTTGTTTTCTAACATTTTCTTAAAAATAAATGAAGAACCCCTAGCACCTAAAGGGGGAAAAAATATTAGTTTAAGTTTAAACAAACCAATACTTGCATAGTTCCCCTTTAGGGGCTAGGGGTTCTCTCAATATTTAAATCTATCCTTAAACGCCCACAACCCCAATGCAGGGTTCGAAATATAAAAAATTTCTTCTCCATCCGCCATGGTATTATATCCATCGCGCAGTTTGTCAGGATTATATTTTGCAGTTACTTCATCAATATCTGCATATTTGAAACCTACACTTTCAATTTCTGTTTGGGTAAGGTTTTCGACACCTTTTCCGGGGCAATAAGTGATACTAAAACGACCTTCCGATGAACCATGAATAAGATGCGCTGCCGCACTTAAATTATTGCGCAACTCTTCGTTCTCGTCACAACTTTTCAGTGTTTGTGGCGTACCAAAATATCCGTATTTGCGAATCAGTCGGTCAATTTCCTTGTCCTCACCAAATTCCACAAGGGCAGGTGCCAATACAATTAACTCACCATCATCTTCAATGGCCATGCGGGTACGATAAACTGATTTATTGCCCAACCAAGTACTTTTAAATTCCGTTGGATCGAGATAAACAACTACTTTTTTCAATGGTTTGTCGAGCATCTCAAAGTTTACTTGCAAGGCCAACTTGGCAGCTTTATCAAAAACTTCAAAATCATTGCCAATATATAAGCCACGACATTTTATTTTGCCATCCGTTTTGTCCAATCCAACTACTGTTTGAACGTAAACAATGGGTAAATTGTTGGTAAAATTATCAGATGCGTAATTGAAAATACGACGAACAGGCGTATCAGCATGGCCCATCATGCGTTCCATGCCATAAGCTGCACCCACAAAATGACTCTTGTTAATGCCCTCAACACCACCAGTTCCAACAAATATATTCTTGTTGTAATTGGCCATTCCTACCACTTCGTGTGGTACAACCTGTCCGATGGATAGAATTAAGTCAAAATTTCCTTCCAAAAGTAGTTTATTTACCTGAGCCGGCCAAGGAAATTCAACGGCACCACCCGAAACTTCTTTTACAAACTCGGCAGGAACAGTTCCAACCGTTACCACATCATTGCGCCAATCATGCTCACGAATCAGTGATGCTGGCATTGTGCCAAACATGTGCGCAATTTGGTGGTCGGTCATGGGTGAATGTGTTCCCAAAGCTGGTAAAACATCCGTCAATGCATCGCCGTAAAATTGCCAGGCAAACTCGGTAAGTTCACCAGAGCGACTCGGCAATCGGGTATAATCGGGCGGAATAGCAAGCACTTTATTTCGCTTGCCCATTTTATTCAATGCTTCGAATAAACCTTTTTTAAGGTCGTCGCCATTGAGTTCGTGATGTATGGAACCTATTTCGTAATACAACATAATAAGAATTTACTATTTAATCATTTACAATTTACCATTAAGAGATTTACTATTTTTTCATTTACTATTTACTATTGAAAACAAGATATTTACTATTTATTCATTTACCATTGTAGAGAAAGATATTTACTGTTTGAAATTTGCCGAAATTGTAAGTAAACAATTAAATGGTAAATCGTAAATGAACAAATAGTAAATGATTAGGGGTTTAATTTCTTTTTCATTGTAGTTATTGAACTTACAATAATTTTCAATAACTCATGATTTTCAGTCATTAAATCACTTAATAGGTTTTCATTTATTAAACCAGATTGGATAATTAATTCCAACCAATATATTGTTTCATCCAATTCTTCTTCTACCATTTTCAACTTGTTAAGAAAATCTTTATCAGATTTACCCAAACAAGCAGCTCTGTAATTTGCACCTGGTGATGTTCCAGAACGAATTATTTGATTTCCTAATGTTCTACCTGTAACAGTGTTTGGTAAACTTTCTGTGAGTTTGATTATTCGTAATGCAAAAGTTTGTAATCGCTTCTTTAATTCAATAGCATTCATCTTAATTAGTTAATTATCAGTGACCAAATAGGAAATCAAGAAATAGTAAATGGTAAATGAAAAAATAGTAAATGTATTATCGCTTCTTTAATTCAATAGCATTCATCTTAATTCGTTAATTATCAGTGAATAAATAGGAAATCAAGAAATAGTAAATAGTAAATGAAAAAATAGTAAATGATTTTATCTTTTAACCCTGGCATTTCCACCCCAAATGCTCCAAACTTGCTCTTCGTCGGCAGGTTGACCATAATCGGTAAGGAAAGTGGTGGCCAATGCACCTGAAGCCCAACCAAATTGTGTCCATTTTTCTGATTCCCAACCTTTAAGGATGGCATAAAGCATTCCGCCCACAAATCCGTCGCCCCCACCAATACGGTCCAGAACATTGATTTTACGTGGTTCGATAACAGACCAAGTTTCACCATCAAGCATAATTGCACCCCAAAGATGTTCGTTGGTACTGATAACCTGACGCAATGTGGTGGCAAAAACAGATGCATTGGGGAATGCTTTTTTCACACGTCCAATCATGCCCTTGAAACCATCAATTTCTGCTTCAATGCCTTTTCCACCAGCTTCTGGACCATCAATGCCCAAGCAAAGTTGAAAATCTTCTTCGTTGCCAATCAAAATATCTGAAACCGAAGCGATTTCGGTAAAGATAGCACGCAATTCAGCATCACGACCTTTCCAGAAAGAAGCACGATAGTTCAAGTCGAAGGAGATTTTTGTACCGTTCTTTTTAGCATAACGAGCCAATTCCAAACAGAAATTACTTGTTTCGGCTGACAATGCGCCAATCAAACCAGACAAATGCAGGATTTGAACACCTTCTTTGGCAAAAATACGTTCCAAATCAAAGTCATTTACGTTCAATGTTCGTCCAACTTCACCAGCACGGTCATTAAGAACACGTGGTCCGCGCGTTCCAAAACCGCTGTCGGCAATATTGAATTGGTGACGGTAACCCCAAGGATCGCCTTGTGCCACTTCAGGCCCTTCGAACATCATATTACGTGCACGCAAATCAGCTTTGATAAATTGTGCAATCGGACTATCTTTTACAAAAGTAGTCAACACTTTTACCGGCAAGCCCAAATATGATGAAACACTCGCCACATTTGTTTCGGCACTCGAAGCTTGCATTTGATACAAACTGCTGCTATGAACGGGCTGGCCATTGACCGGCGTAATGCGAACACCCATACTGGTAGCTACCAAAAGGGAGTATGCGCAATCTTTTTTTAATTCTATACTCATGATTAGATAATTTAAGAATAACAACCCCTAGCCCCTAAAGGGGAACTAAGTTAGTATTGATTTGTAATATTAGATTTATTTTTTGAACATTCAAGTAAAAAATTAATGAAAAATAAACTTGCCTAATCCCCCTTTAGGGGCTAGGGGTTCTCTTAAAATAACGTTCTCGAGATTCCCATTTCCAGTCCTCTCAGTTCGGCCATTCCTCTCAGCATTCCGATAGCTGAATAGCCAGGATTGGTTTTTTTGTGCAAATCGTCCAGCATTTGGTGTCCATGATCGGGTCGCATCGGGATATTGCGTTTGTAAGAATATTGTACAACCAACAACGCTTTCATGGCTTCATACATATCCACATCACCTTCCAAGTGGTTGTCTTCATAAAAATCACCGTCATTATTGCGTCTAGTACTACGGAAATGTACATAATAAAGTCGTTCCCCGAATTCGCGTAACATTGAAGTCAGGTCGTTAATCGACGAAACACCAAACGAACCTGTACACAAGCAAATTCCGTTGGCAAGACTTGGAACAGCTGCAAAAAGTTTGCGAACATCATCGGCTGTACTCAAAATGCGTGGTAAACCTAATATAGCACGCGGAGGATCGTCGGGATGAATGGCCATTTGAACGCCCACCTGATCGGCAACGGTTGTTATTTCATTAATAAAATAGAATAAATTATTCCTCAATTGAACTTCAGTCACTTCGGCATAAGTATCCAAAGCAGCCTGAAATTGTTCAATGGTAAAACTCTCCTCAGCTCCGGGTAATCCAGCAATCATATTGCGCGTAAGTGTTTCTTTTTCAGAGTCACTCATTTGTGCAAACCGAACTTTTGCCTTTTCAATTTGTTCAGCAGTATAATCTTTTTCGGCATTAGGTCGTTTCAAAAGAAACAAATCGAATGCCACAAAAGCTGCCATTTCAAATCGCAAAGCTTTAGAACCGTCAGGCAAAGTATAAGCCAAATCGGTACGTGTCCAATCGAGAATTGGCATAAAGTTATAGGTAACAATTTTGATACCTCTTGAAGCCAAGTTCCTAATAGTTTGCTTGTAATTTTCAATGTATTCCTTGAATTTACCAGTTTGTTTTTTTATGTCCTCATGTACAGGAACACTTTCCACGACCGACCAAACAAGTCCTGCCTCACGTACAATTTTTTGGCGTTCAATGATAGCGTCTACCGGCCAAACCTCTCCGTTTGGAATTTGGTGCAAGGCAGTAACAATATCAGTAGCACCAGCTTGACGAATATCTGCGAGCGATACGGGATCATTTGACCCGTACCATCTCCAAGATTGTTTACATAAATACATAATAAAATGAATGACCCTTAGTCCGCCAGCTGGCGGAGATTAAGAGATGTTAGTATTGGTTTTCTTGTGTCTTATTAGCCATAAAACATGTAAAATGAACTTGCATAATTCCCCTTTAGGGGTTAGGGGTTCCTAAATACAAAATGCATCAAAACCGCCATCAACCACAACCATTGTACCTGTTACGAATTTTGAAGCATCGCTTGCTAAATAATGCAAAGTTCCAAGCAATTCGTCAGGTTCACCAAAGCGGTGAAATGGTGTGTGTGCCACAATCGTATTTCCTCTGGCAGTAAATGTACCATCAGGATTTGTCAATAATGCACGATTTTGTTCTGAAATAAAAAATCCTGGCGCCATTGCATTTACACGCAACCCTTCGCCATATTTTGTGGCCAATTCAATGGCTAAATACTTCGTAAAGTTAGTAACAGCAGCTTTTGCAGCGCCATAACCCACCACACGCGTCAAAGGACGAATTGCAGATTCAGAAGATATATTGATAATGTTACCTTGTTTTTGTTCCACCATTACTTTAGCAAAAACCATGGTTGGAATAACGGTTCCGAAAAGATTCAAATCCACCACTTTTTTAAAGGAATCAATATCCAAATCGAAAATAGTTTTATCTGGTCCAATCACAGCACCAGGCATATTACCGCCAGCACCATTCACCAACACGTCTATACGACCATATTTTGCAACAATGTCAACGGCATTTTGCTCCAACATTTCCTTGTTGTTTACGTCCGATTGCAAAAAGATGGCGTCTTGTCCTTTGTCAGCTATTGCTTTCACAAGACTTTCGCCATGTTGTTTATTTCTGGCCAAAACCACCACTTTAGCACCTTGTTCGGCCATGTATTGAGCCATTCTACCACACAAAATGCCTGTTCCGCCTGTGATTACGACAACTTTGTTCTTTACATCAAAAAGGTTTTTCATAAAACTAGTATTTTAAAATTATTAGTTAATTCTATTGTTGATTCCAATTATTCTTTACAGTTTAATTCTTAAAAACAAAGTTGTACCAGACAGAATTTACAAAGTTACTCCCGTTTTAAAAATAGCTATTTCCCGGTAGTTTTTCTTTTCATTATTCACTTGTTCGCCGCTGGCTACGCTTACAATATAATCAACAAATCGATCCTTTACTTGTTCAATAGTTTCATTTTCAACTATCGTTCCTGCGTTAAAATCTATCCATCCACGTTTCTTGTTGTACAAAGGCGTATTAGTTGATATTTTCATGGTGGGCACATAACTGCCAAATGGCGTGCCACGTCCTGTGGTAAAAAGCACCATATGACAACCGCTGGAAGCCAATGCTGTAGCAGCCACCAAGTCGTTACCAGGGGCACTCAACAAATTCAATCCTTTGGTTTTCAAGCGTTCACCATACATCAAAACATCTTTTACCAAAGATTTACCATAAGGAGGAGAGGTGGTATTACGTGTTAGTAAGCCAGGGAAAAATTTAAAAGGCCCCCATGTATTAGATTATTGCGATGCCATCAC
>JBAXAD010000154.1:0-8794 GCA_037142715.1 Paludibacter sp.
CGATATTCCAGGTGGAGGATTGTTTAATTTTATATCATTCCGAACAGGTTTGGCTTTTATATTGGCACTTATCATCTCCACCACATTTGGTCGAAAAATTATTGACTATTTACAAAAGAAACAAATCGGGGAAACCATTCGCGATTTGGGCTTGGAAGGTCAAATGAGCAAAAAAGGTACGCCAACCATGGGTGGTGTTATCATTATTATTGCCATTTTAATACCAACACTTTTATTGGCCAGTCTTACAAACATTTATGTACTGTTGATGATTATCACCACAGTATGGCTTGGGTTCATTGGTTTTCTGGACGATTATATTAAGGTGTTTCGTAAAAACAAAGAAGGATTAAAAGGACGTTTTAAAATTGTTGGACAAATCGGATTGGGACTAATTGTTGGTTTGACCATGTATTTGAGTCCGGATATGGTCATTCGCGAAAATGTAGAGATTAAGAAAAACGCACGTGTGGAGCATGTATTGTACCCAAAAGACGATGTGAAATCTACCAAAACGACTATTCCATTTATGAAAAACAACAACTTTAATTACGCTGATGCTTTTAAAAAAGCTGGAGATAAAGCGCAAGATTACGGTTGGGTTTTGTTTGTATTGGTCACCATCTTTATTGTAACGGCAGTTTCAAATGGAGCTAACCTAACCGACGGATTGGATGGATTGGCAACAGGTTCTTCGGCCATAATGGGAGTCACGCTTGGTATTTTGGCGTATGTATCGGGTAATATAAATTATGCTGGATATCTGAATATTATGTACCTTCCGGGCACTGGCGAGTTGCTGGTTTTTGCGGGTGCTTTTATTGGCGCTACCATTGGATTTTTGTGGTACAATGCCTATCCGGCACAAGTATTTATGGGCGACACGGGCAGTTTGACTTTGGGTGGAATCATTGCGGTTTTTGCCATTGTTACCCGAAAGGAGTTGTTGATTCCAATACTTTGCGGTGTATTTTTCGTTGAAAATTTATCTGTTGTGGTTCAGGTGGGATATTTTAAATTTACGAAAAAACGCTTTGGCGAAGGGAAACGCATCTTCAAAATGACACCTTTGCACCATCATTACCAAAAACAAGGAAATGCCGGTATTCAAGCATTTTTTCAACGCCCAATACAAGCCATGCCAGAATCTAAAATCGTAATTCGCTTTTGGATTGTTGGAATTATATTGGCAGCAGTTACAATTATTACGCTGAAGATTAGGTAGAAGGAACCCCTAGTCCGCCAGCTGGCGGAGAATAGGCAAGTTCATTTGACATATACTTTGCTATAAAAGAAAAAAAAAATAAGTAAATCAATACTAACCTAATTCCCCTTTAGGGGTTAGGGGTAGTTTTTTAGGGGTCTATGAATCGATTAGTTATACTTGGAGCTGGCGAAAGCGGAACTGGAGCAGCCATACTGGCAAAAAAGCAAGGTTTTGAAGTTTTTGTTTCTGATATGTCGGAAATAAAAAGTGATTACAAAGCAATGCTTGACAAGTATGAAATCAGCTGGGAAGAAAAGCAACATACTGAAAACTTGATAATTAATGCTGACGAGGTGGTGAAAAGTCCGGGCATTCCAGACAAAGCACCCATCATCAAAAAGCTGCACACGCTTAACATATCGGTGATTTCCGAAATTGAATTTGCAGGCCGATATACAGACGCAAAAATGATTTGCATTACTGGTAGCAATGGCAAAACAACAACTACCATGTTGCTGTATCACATTTTGAAAAAAGCTGGACTCAATGTTGGATTGGCAGGAAATGTAGGACAAAGTCTGGCATTGCAGGTAGCAACCGCTTCTTTCGATTATTATGTGGTGGAATTGAGTAGTTTTCAATTGGATGGGATGACAGAATTTAAAGCAGATATAGCCATTTTGCTGAATATCACACCCGACCATTTGGATAGATACGATTATAAATTTCAGAATTACGTTGATTCAAAATTCCGAATTACACAAAATCAAACGGAAGCGGACGCATTTATATTTTGGGAAAACGACCCAGTAATTAAAGCAGAATTGGAAAAACGACACATTCAATCGACCATGTATCCATTTGCTATTGAGCGAAATGCAAAAACAAAAGCATTCATTCAACACGATGAATTGATAATAAAAACAATAAAAACATTATTTAATATGCCAATTACCGAATTAGCTATACAAGGTATTCACAATACCTACAATTCTATGGCTGCTGGCCTGGCAGCATCAATTGTAAACGTGAGAAAAGAAAATATCAGACAATCATTACAAGATTTTGAAGGTGTTGAACATCGACTGGAATACGTTGCAACCGTTAGAAACATTCGCTTTATCAATGATTCCAAAGCAACAAATGTGAACTCATGTTGGTACGCATTGCAAAGCATGAAAACTAGGGTGGTGCTAATTCTTGGAGGAACCGACAAAGGCAATGACTATTCTGAAATAGCTGAACTAGTTAACGAGAAAGTATCGGGTTTAATTCTCATGGGATTGGACAACAAAGCATTACATGAATTTTTTGATGGAAAAATTCAAAACATACGTGAAGTACAATCGATGGAAGATGCAGTAAATGAGGCATATAAAATGGCAGCTGAAGGTGACACTGTTTTACTTTCGCCATGTTGCGCCAGCTTCGATTTATTTAAAAACTACGAAGACAGAGGAAAACAATTTAAAACTTGTGTGAGAAAACTTTGAAATAGTAGGCAGTTGGTAGATAGTAGATGGTAGTGCAAACTCTACATATCATCAAACTCTCAAATTTTCAAATTTTTCATACTCATATTAAACTCACTCGAACTTGGTCGCTAACACGAAACACAAAACTCGAAACACGAAACTCTTAAATAAATGGAGAACCTGCTTAAAAAACACTTAAAAGGCGATGCAACCCTCTGGATTGTATTTATAATGCTTTGTATTGTTTCGGCCATCGAAATGTACAGTGCATCAAGCACTTTGGCATATAAGGCAACCAATCATACTGCCCCAATGCTTCGCCACGTCGGATTTTTGGCAGGAGGTGCATTGATTGCTTTTGGAGTGCATCTTGTGCCTTACAAGTATATCCGTCTGATGGCATATCTTGGCTTGGGATTATCGGTGTTAATGCTAATTTGGGTACAATTTAAAGGCGTCAGCGAAAACGATGCTAGCCGTTGGTTGGTTATTTTTGGCGTTCAATTTCAGCCATCCGAATTGGCCAAACTTTCAGTTATTATTGTGGCAGCTGATTTTATTTCGAGAATAAAAGTACCAGCAGATGAAGGAATCTATTTTCGCAATACGCTCATTTTATTGGCTTTAATTTGTCCACTCATATTACTTGAAAATTTTTCTACTGCATTTATTCTTTTTGTAGTGGTATTTATAATGATGTTCATTGGCGAAATTTCCTTGAAGAGATTGGGATTATTAGCAATAACTTTGGTAGCAGCACTTTTATTGGGATTTACAGCTATTAAAACAATTCCAAAAGAGAATATGCCCAAAGTTTTCGACCGTGCCTATACTTGGGTGGGACGTATTGACCGATTTAAAACCGAGAAAAAAGATAAAACGGCAAAATATTCAATTACTGATGATAACAGACAAGTGCAACATGGGCGTATTGCAATAGCGCGTGGCGGTGTATTTGGGGTTATGCCTGGCAACAGTGTGGAACGTGATTTTTTACCACAAGCGTATTCGGATTTTATTTATGCCATTATTGTTGAAGAAATGGGATTGATAGGTGGAATTTTCGTGATGGTTCTATATTTGATTCTACTATTTCGAGCAGGGAAAATTGCAACAAAATGCACATCTGTATTTCCGGCAATTGTGGTAATCGGCCTTTCATTAATGATTGTAATACAGACCTTTATAAATATGTCGGTAGCATCAAGTTTGATACCGGTAACCGGACAACCTTTGCCATTGATAAGTCGCGGTGGAACATCCATATTGATTACTTGTATCTATTTTGGAATAATTTTTGGAATTACTCGGCAAATAAAAGAAGAACAAGCTGAAGAAGAAGAAATTACAGAAAATGTGGTAGAAGAACTTCCGGTGGTGGCTTTGGAAAGTCTATAAGAGCCCCTAGTCCGCCAGCTGGCGGAGAAATATGCAAGTTCTTTCGACTTTAAACTTTGGATAAAGAAAATAAATATCATTAAGAAGAAGAAGTAAATCAATACTAACTTAATTCTCCGCCAGATGGCGGACTTGGGGTAATTCTATGAAAAACAAATTCATAATAAGCGGAGGTGGCACTGGCGGACATATTTTTCCGGCCATTAGTATTGCCAATGCACTAAAAAAGCAATTGCCAGATGCTGATATTCTTTTTGTTGGGGCACTTGGCAGAATGGAAATGGAGCGCGTACCGGCCGCAGGTTATCCTATTGAAGGATTGCCAGTTAGTGGATTTAACCGTTCACAATTATTGCTAAACTTCAAGGTTTTGTTGAACTTGGGCTATAGTTTGATATTGGCACGTCGTATTCTCAAACGTTTCAAACCCGATGTAGCAATTGGCGTAGGTGGTTATGCCAGCGCACCGACCTTGCGTGCAGCGGCAAGTTTAGGCGTGCCAACACTTATTCAGGAACAAAATTCGTATGCAGGCGTAACCAATAAATTATTGGCGAAAAATGCTTCCAAGATATGTGTGGCTTACAATGGAATGGAAAAGTTTTTTCCAAAAGACAAAATTGTGATGACTGGAAATCCGGTTCGTCAGGATTTATTTTCTATAGCACCCAAAACTGTGGAGGCATATCAATTCTTCGGTTTTGTGCCAGAGAAAAAAACCATACTTGTAGTGGGTGGAAGTTTGGGAGCAAGAACCATCAACCAAAGTATTATTGCACAATTAGAACAGTTGGCAAAGGCAGACGTGCAGGTGATATGGCAAACTGGCAAGTTTTATATTGAAGATGCTCGAAAAGCTGCCGAGTCCTTTACATCGTCCAATTTGTTGGTAACCGACTTCGTTTCGCGCATGGATTTGGCCTATTCAATTTCCGATTTAGTGGTTTCAAGAGCGGGCGCAAGTTCTATTTCCGAATTGTGTCTGTTGGCCAAACCAGTTATCTTGGTTCCATCGCCGAATGTGGCCGAAGACCATCAAACTCAAAACGCTTTGGCGTTGGTAAAGAATGATGCAGCAGTATTGATAAAAGATGTTGATGCTAAAGAACAATTGGTAATCAAAGCATTAGAATTAATAAGCAATAATAAAGAATTGACCAAGCTTAGTGCAAACATATTAAAAATGGCAGAAAAAGATTCAGCAGATAGAATTGTAAAAGAAGTGATGAAGTTAATAAAGAATCCCTAACCTCTAAAGGGGGAAAAGAAATATTAGTGTTGATATCAACAAACCATAAAACTCATTATAACCCAAATCAAATTTAGTTTGGGAAACATTGAAAAAATTAGAAGATGAACAAGTTTACAAAATATTATTTTCTGGGAATAGGTGGAATTGGAATGAGTGCATTGGCTCGCTATTTTCACTCAAAAGGTTTTCCGGTGGCAGGTTATGATCGTACAGAAACCAAGTTGACTTCGGACTTACAAGCCGAAGGAATTGCTATTGAATTTAATGAATTAATTGATTTTATTCCAGATGATTTTTTAAATCCAAAGAATACTTTGGTAGTGATAACTCCTGCCGTTCCTCAAAACCATCCGCAATTGATTTATTTTCAGGAACATAATTTTACCATTCATAAACGCGCACAGGTATTGGGTAATATCACACAGCAAAGCAAGGGAATTTGTATTGCTGGAACGCACGGAAAAACTACGACATCTACCATAGCAGCACATTTATTGTATCAATCACAGGTTTCGTGCAACGCATTTTTGGGTGGAATTGCTAATAATTACAATACCAACCTGCTTATTTCCAAGGAAAGTAATTTAGTAGTGATTGAGGCTGATGAATATGACCGTTCCTTTCATCAACTTACACCCTATATGGCAGTTATCACTTCTGCCGATCCGGACCATTTGGACATTTATGAGACAGCGGATGCTTTTCGTGAAAGTTTTGAACACTTTACATCGCTCATAAAAACGGGTGGCGCTTTAATTATGCGCAAAGGAATTGATATTGTTCCACGTTTGCAAAAAGCCGTGAAACTTTACACTTATTCGATGGACGAAGGTGGTGATTTTCATGCTGAAAACATCAAAACGGTGAAAGGCGAAATTCATTTTGATTTTGTTGCTCCGAATGACCGCATCGATGATGTTCGTTTGGGAGTTCCGGCACGTATAAATGTAGAAAACAGCGTTGCAGCCATGGCTTTGGCTTGGCTCAATGGCGTTACAAATAAAGATTTGAGAACCGGAATTTCATCTTTTTCTGGGATTTATCGCCGATTTAATGTGGTGTACAAGTCTGAAAATATGGTATTTATGGACGATTATGCGCATCATCCCAGCGAATTAAAAGCAAGTATCTCATCCATTCGTAATTTATATCCTAACCGTAAAATTACAGGCATTTTTCAACCTCATTTATATAGTCGTACCCGCGATTTTGCAGAAGCATTTGCCGAGGCATTGTCGCAGCTTGATGAATTGATTTTACTGGATATTTACCCCGCTCGTGAATTACCGATTGAAGGTGTAACTTCAGAATTGATACTGAAGGATGTTAAACTTGAAAACAAAATATTGTGCTCAAACGAAAATCTATTACCTTTGCTGAAAGAAAGGCAGTTAGACGTTTTAGTCACATTTGGCGCAGGCGATATTGACAAAATGGTACCAAAAATTAAAGAGTTATTGAAAAAAAAGGCGGATGTGAAAATCAGCGAAGTTGTTTAATACAAATTCTGACTTTGCCATCTTGGAAGTAAGAATATAAGTCTATCTATTTAAAACGATATTCAGTCTTCAACCTTACTAAAGTCGATTTAAATCATTTTATAGCTTTACTTTTATTTGTATATATCAGGTTAATACCATACATTATTTTAGCAAATGAAACCCACATTCAAATACATATTAATATCGTTCTTCGCAATACTTGTGTTGGGGTATTTGGTGTTTTCATTGTGGTATTTCCCTCAAAATGCTAAAGAAAAGGTTTGCAAAAGTTTGGAGATATCCATTATCGATAAGGCCAGTACTTTGCTAATTTCTGAAAAAGACGTTGCACTGATATTGGATCAAGCCAATTTGAATCCTGTCGGTAAAACCATCAAACACATTAGCACTGAAACAATTGAAGCTGAGCTGCACAAAAATCCTATGATAAAAATAGCTGAATGTTTCAAAACACCAGCGGGTTCGGTAAAAGTAAAAATAACGCAGCGTCTACCTAAATTTCGTGTCGTTGGGTTTGGAAGTTATTATGTAGATGCGGACAGAAAAACAATGCCTGTTTCACAAAACTACGCTGCTTACGTGCCTGTTGTTTCTGGACGAATAACGGTATCGATGGCTACAGGTAAAATGTTTGATTTCATTACTTTTCTGGAAAATAATCCGTTTTGGAATGCTCAAATTGAACAAATTAATGTCCGTGACGATTTGAAAATTGAATTGGTACCAAGGGTAGGCGATGCTATCATTCTTCTCGGAAAATTAGACAATTATGAAGCTAAACTAAAGAAATTAAACAAGTTGTACACCGAAGGATTTAAAGTCATTGGTTGGAACAGATACAAAATTATTGATTTAGAATATAAAGACCAAGTGGTTTGTACCAAAATTGGCGTAGAACCAGCTCACAAAGTGATAGCTGTTGTTGTGAAAAAAGATAGTATTATTGCCCCAAAATTATGATTTCAAACAAACAATTTATAGCCATTGATTTAGGAAGTACGCGCATTTCGGCTATGGCTGCAGAAGTTCAGCCCGACGGAACACTCAAAATATTAGGAGAAGAATCCAAACTTTCCGATGATGTAAACCATGGTATTGTAGAGCAACGCACTGGTGCATCTTCAAAGGTAATAGATTTAAAAAAGCTATTGCAAAACAGTTCTAAAATTCACGACATTTCGATGGTTTCAGTGGCTATTGGTGCAAGAACCATGAAGCTGGTGGCATCTTCAGTTAGTCGATTTGTTGGAAAACCAAATACTGTAACACAACAACTTATATCCGAAATGGCTGAAGAATGCAAACGCAATTTTCAACAGTCTGATTTAACGATATTCGACATTGTTCCGCTCACTTATCATCTAGATGGTAAGAGATTGGAGGATCCTGTGGGCAAAACGGGTTCTCAAATTACAGCAAATTACAACCTAGTGATTGGCAATTCATTGATTAATGAAAATTTGAAAGGCTGTTTTGACAGAACTGGTTTACGAACTGAACATACACCCACAGCCGTAGAGGCACTTTCAACTGTTTTATTGGAAGAAGAAGATCGTGAAATAGGTTGTGCATTGATAAATTTGGGGGCAACTACCACCACTTTGGCAGTATATTCAGAAGGTGTACTTCAAAATCTCTTAGTTGTGCCTTTGGGAGCAAAAAATATTACCAAAGATATAAAAGAATTGGGAATTACGGAAGTAAATGCCGAGCGATTGAAATGCTTAAAAGGTGTAGCATTGGAGTCTATGGTTACTGACCCAATTTATATTCAAATACCTGATGTAGACCCAAATAATCCGCAAGTTCGTATTTCCACCAAGTTTCTAGCAACCATTATCGAAGCCCGTTTGGAAGAGATTCTTCAACCAATTTTCGAAACGATAACTAAATTGGAGTTCCCATTGGGAGCTGGAATTGTAATCACTGGCGGTGGTTCAAAATTAGGTAGTATTATTAG
>JBAXAD010000155.1:0-8727 GCA_037142715.1 Paludibacter sp.
ACAATAGCTGTAGTCATTAATTAATAATAATTTGAAAATGAATTCAATATGAATTTTATATTGATGTTGTGAATAAATTACTGAACGCAAAACTCGAAATAATTATTCTTTTTGAAGCTTCCATCGTTTATGCGTCCAAAGCCAATACTCGGGTGTTGCTTGAATAGTTTTTTCCAGCAGTGACATATAAATTTCGGTTATTCCGTTTTCAGCTGTCAATTTGGGCTCTAGCGCAATTGGAATAAACTCGCAAGTATAATAACCTCTTTTAGTGCGGGTTATTTGACCAAAATAAACTGGGTAATCGAATTTTCGAGCCAGCAATTCTGTTCCAGTAAGTGTTGCTGTGTCTTGATTTAAGAAATGAGTCCAATGATGAACACTTCTTGCATTAGGAGTTTGGTCGGAAATCATGCCAAACATAGCCAATTTCCCATCGCGTTTCAATTGAACCAATTTACGAATTAAATCGTTTTTCTCGATATTCTGGCCTTGGAATCTCATTCGAAGTTGACAGATAAAAGTATCAAACTTGCTATTTCTCAGTTGTTTATAAATCCCATAAAGCGGCTTATCTTTGGGTAAATGTAATGAAAGCGCAGAAGTCCATTCCCAATTACCATAATGCGCTGTCATCAACATTACACTTTTGCCTTCTTCGTAGTGTCGAAGCACTGCTTCAACATTGACAAATTTCATACGCCTACGAATCTCATCTTCACTACAATGTACTTCATACAGAGTTTCTACAAACAAATCGCAGAAAAATCGATAAAATCGTCGTTCAATTTTTCGTAGCTCATTTTCAGTTTTGTTCGGAAATGATTTCCTCAGATTTTCACGTGCTACTGCTTTTCTATAACCTACAATATAATAGATTATTAGATAGAACAAATCCGAAAATAAATAGAGTACCCGCAACGGAAGCCACGTGATAAGCCATACGAATGCGTAGAAAAGGTAATACATAAATGACCTCCAAATTCCGATTTTAGGCGGAAATTTTGCTTAATGAATTGATGAAATTTTAAGTGTTTATGATATTACTAACTGCTTTTCAGAAAGCAATATACATAAAATAAAAAACACCAAGCATGTGATTTACATTGCATTGGTGTTTCAATATTTCAATAATGTTATGCAATTAACAATACAATTGTTGCTTGAAAAAAAATTAATCTTCGTCTTCTCTATAGATACCAAGTGATTTTCCATACTCGAACTCACCATCCAAAATTAACTGAATATCATCTTCATTCAATTCCATTTTGTCTTTTTTGGAACATTTGAGTATAAACTTAAACATTTCTTCTTCGTCAATGCTGGCTTCCTCGGTCGAATCTTCGTCAATTAAGCCATTTTCATCATAATAATCATACACCACATCCAAAACATATTCAATTTTATCTTCATCGATTCTTTCTTTGGCCTCTGTTGGTATAAATTCTAGAATGAAAGCAACTGCTTCATCTTCATCGTAAACCAATAAATCTTCTTCTTGAGTCTTCATAATGTCCGTTTTTTTTATAAATTTTCAACTTGTTTCTATTTGGGGTCAAAGATAGATTTTTTTTCTTATTCTTCTAATTTTATCGAATTCTTTTTTTGAAAAAATATATTTTATCAATAGAATATGCGCTTATAGAAAGTATCAAAAATAGAATCATAATGCATTATAAGAGGGATAATCTGTATACCCTTTCTCATCGGCACTATAAAAAAGATCCATTTTTAGGTCTTGTGACAAAGGCCAATTATTTTCTAAACGTTCCACAAGGTCGGGGTTGTTAATAAATGGTCGCCCAAATGCAATTAAATCAGCCATGCCATTTTCAATGTCGGTCTCAGCTCGTTCTTTATCGTAACCACCTGATAGAATTAAAGTGTTTTCAAAACCTTCACGAATGGCTATTTTAATATCGTTTGGAACCTTAGGAGCTCCCATTGCCGAATGATCAACCAAATGAATATAAGCAATTCCTATTTTTTCGAGCTCATCAGCCAAATAGATATACGTTTCATCAATTTCGGGATAATGGGGCATATCACTTGCCACTCCATAAGGCGACAATCTAATGCCCGTTTTATTTTTACCAATTGCAAATCCCACTGCTGTAACTACTTCCAATACAAATCTGCATCGATTTTCTATACTTCCACCATATTTATCAGTACGAATATTGCTTATTGGCGATAGGAATTGTTCCAATAAATAACCATTGGCCGCATGCAATTCCACACCATCAAATCCAGCTGCTATTGCATTTTTTGATGCTGCAATATATTCAGAGAATGTAAGCAACAAATCCTCATCGGTCATTGCTTTTGGTATTGGAAAATCCTGCAACTGTTTGGCATCCGTCCACATTTGGCCTGTTGCTTTTACAGCTGAAGGTGCTAATATCTGCGATCCTTGTGGCATATTGAGAGGATGGCTTATTCGCCCAGAATGCATTAACTGAACAAATATTTTTCCGCCATTTTGATGTACGGCATTGGTTACCAGTTTCCAACCTTCTACTTGTTGCTCGCTAAAAATACCTGGGATACGAGCGTAACCCAATCCGTTGGGCGATGGCGATACACCTTCAGAAATAATTAATCCGGCACTCGATCGTTGTCGGTAGTATTCAGCCATTAGTTCATTGGGAACATTACCTATGGCTCTGCAACGTGTCATTGGTGCCATCACTATTCGATTTTTCAACTCAATCTTCCCAACCTTTTCAGGTGTAAATAATTTATATGCTTTCATATTTCTATTTTTTGTATTTACTTTTTTTGTGCAACACCAACTCAAACTTTAATACTACAAAATCTAAACAGATTCAAATCGCTTTTTGTTTTACTTGGTAAGCCTTTAATTGAATTTAGAAAACATTCTGTATTAAAAAAAAAATAGGTGACAAAATGAATTGTCACCTAATTAATCATTAGATTCTATTTTTTCTTTTCGCTACTTTCCTTTACTTCCTTGTTTACTTTGTTTTCAACGTTCCCTTTCAGATCTTTTTTCACTTTGGTTTCCATATTAGCTTTGCATTCTTTAGTACACACATGGCCTTTTTCACCGTGTTTGTATACATGTTTGCCGTTTTGGCAAGCGGGTGTACAAACATGTTCTTTAAGTGCCGTTTTCTGAACTTCTTTTCGTTCATTGGCAACAACTTTTTCGGCCTTCACTTCCTTTTTAACAACTTCTTTTGTTGTTACTTTCTTTTCGGTAGGAGTTTGGGCTTGCAAATATCCAGCCATCGCCACAGATGCAATAATAATCAAAAACTTTTTCATTTTGGATAATTATTAAATTGTCCTAATCTTAAGGCTTTTCGGATCTCCCCGTTTACAATAGTTTTCGGCTCTATATATGACTTAGTTATTTCATACATAGAACGTTTTACTGATTTCAAAAGTTTATCGATTGAGAAAAATTATCTAATCTGTTTCAAACCAGCCAAGGCCGAACTATCTGCAGGGCGTATTACCAATGCCTGATTGAACAATACGCTCGCATCGGCTTGCTTACCACTGTTCAGTTTGGACCATGCCAACATGATGATTGAATCATAATCCAATGGATAAAGATTTATGTTTTTTCCAAAATGATTACAAGCATTAGCATAATCTTTTCGGTTGTAATACATTACGCCCAACCAATAATTGGCCACGGTGTTTTGTGGATCAATTTTCAGAATTTGAATGTAGTGTATTTTCACTTTTTCCCAATTTTCAATGGCACTTAATGGTTTCACACATCCAAAACGTGCTTCGATGGCAAAAGGGCGCAATGCAATGGCAAGGTCGTAGTACTTTATAGATTCTGCGTATTGTTTTGCATTATAATACAACCAGCCCAACCTGACATTTACGACATAATCGTTGGCTTTATACACCGATTTTAAATCGTTGATTGCTCCATTAAAGTTACCAACTTGTTCAGAGACATAACTTTTAGAAAATGCAGCTTGCATTACTGATGAACTTTGTGCCATGGCACTGCTAAATAGCAAAGCGAAACATGCTACGATTGATAGTTTTTTTAAAGTTTCCATATTATTCCTGTTGAAAATGAATGTTGATTATAATTGTAAATTGTTTTATCTGTATATATTAACTCTTTTTTGTCATAGGTATAATTTCCTACGAATGTGATTTTTTTACTTATGTTCAAAAATGCTGTCAAGCCAGTTCTAAACAAGGTTGCATCCAGCGAATTGTATAAATAAAGCCCGTTATTATCGTTGTAGTTTTTTAAGTTGCCCAACGTTACGTTTGCTTCCACCCAAAGTGGTTTAAGAATTTGAGCGCCTATAGCTTGAGTGAAAATCAATCGGGTACTATCATTATTTCTAAGTGTATTGAAGCTGCTTTTAAGATGAATATTAGTTTTTCCAGGTAGCACTATTCCAGCACTAAGTCCTATTTGCTTGGTGGTTTCCATTTGGTTTTTAAGTAATGAACCGTTAATTCCTATATCAAATCGATTGATTTTGGTAGATAATCTGGAAAAAAACATATTACCAGGAAAAGTTTGTGTATCTACCTTTGTATCCACGTAATGATATCCAATATCTAATGCAGAGTGCTTATTCATCGCCCAATTCAATGCCACATAATATTCTGTCTGTGTAGTATATGTTGAGCTATTTACAGTTTGAGAGTACTGTGAAACCGTTTGGTATAAGCTTAACCGATGTGATATTTTCGTGCTTATTCCCAATCGATAATAATTGGGATTAGAACGCAAATTAACAAGATTGTTTTTGTAATTGTACTCCACATCCACAGCACTAACGATTTTAAAAGGTTTAAGTCCCAATTTTTGTTGGGTTTCTTTTTGCATCTTGTTGGCATGAAACCCTGTTGCAGCATCATCACCGGTATTTATTCCACAATAATAAAGATACAACCTTGTGCCTTCATCAGATTCATCAAATTTCAACGCCTTTTCGTATTTTGATTGCGCAGCGAAATAATTTTTATTCACAAAATAAGCATAACCCATCCTTTGGTAAAGTGTTTTAAATTCAACACCTTGCAGTATGGCTTCATTCCCAAAGTTAATCAATTTGTCCCAGTCTCCAACCAAATAACATTGATAACTAATGCTATCAGCTGACTGAAAAGTGATTGGCTTTTGCGCTTGCACAACCATTGTCACAAATAGCATCGTGATAATTATTAATTTATGCATTTTGCGCGGATATTTAGCTTTGTAGTTTTGTAAGTAAATTCAGTAATTTTATTTTGACTCAAAGTGATGGAACCTTCACTGTCATTACGCAATTTACCAAACACAGATAAATCAATACTGGAGTTTAAAACCAGCAAACTGGTATCAAATGTGTTGTCTGAATGAGTCAATTTAATGGAATACCACACACGCATATAATTATAAAACGGAGCCACAAAATCATGCAGAAATACTCCTAATTTCTTGTTACGAATAATATTTAAAGGCATGGCATCTCTCAATTCTACATCGTCCAAGTTCCCCAAAAGCACTTTGTAGGCGCTTAGATAAAAATAATAAAGCAAGGATTTCTTATTGCCAAAAAAGGATGTAAAATAAAACATAGAACCATCGTTTACATAAAATGCACTCGATTCCGTTTCTTTACAATATAGATATTTATTGTTGTAAGCATCGGTGTACGATTCCCATTTCTCTATTATTTCCACTCCTTTTTCATTCATATAACTGAATTCAAAGGTTGAATTTGGCATAATGTCAAACGCTTTTTTGGCTAATTTATTACTTTCAATTCCCGCAATTATCGCTCCTTCAGCTGGTTTACTAAACTGAGTTATATCCCCTTTATTATTTTTCTTTTCAAGATAATAACCAAAAGGATAATCGATTGTTTTAGAGCCCAAAAAGGGTGTAATCTGAACTTGATAATGCAAATGAGGTTCAGGCGATCGACCTGAATTTCCACACAATGCAACAATATCGCCCCCATGAACAAAATCTCCTTTTAGCACTTTAAACGACCCTTTTTTGAGATGACTCATTTGGGTGTAAAGTCCATTTAGGTGCTTAATAATAATAGTATTACCCCAATTTTCAGTGGTGTTTACTTTGCCAATTTCATTGTCGTCGATATTGTCGTAAATTTCTTCTACAATTCCGTCGGCTGGTGCTAAAATAGGCTTGTTGTAACAATAATAATTTTCGCAAAAATTTCCGCTTTCCGAATAAGTTTTCCCCATATCGTCTACCAACATAAAGTCAAAAGCTTTCCCCCAATCTCCTTTGTGCGTATACGCTCCATCGTGTCCTTGCGTCACCGTCCATTCGCCCCAAAATGGCAAGTACAAAGGAAAATAGAGCAAATTGGACAGTCGGTCTTTGTTATTGTTAAACGTATAGAGATTAACTTCGGGTGAATAGAATTGCACAGGCGTCAACAGAAATTTCGTTGGACTTTTGCGTAAAATAAGGAAATACAGAAAAAATATGGTGACAAAAGAAAATGGCAACGAAAATACAGGCAACTGTATAAAGCCCAACAGTTTATTCATAAAAAGCAAAACCAATGATGTGAGCGGAACTAGCATTATGGCCCACAAATAGGAATAGCGCGAAGGAATGGCAAAAAAACCGCCCATGGCAATGGCCACCATAATATAGTTGGCACCAATGTTATAGTAGGTAATGCTGGCAGCTGCTGAACCCGTAAACTGTGCAAATAAATAGGCCGACAGAAAGCCAATTATTGACAAAGAAAATGTTATACGAGAGTTAATAAGCAACATTATTGCAATAACTACTCCAGTAATTATATTGTTTTGAAAAAAGATGGAGCTCAATGATCGCAGATAAATGTCTACCATTTTATGAACGGGTAAATTATCTAATGTTTGAAAAAAATTGAGCAATGTATTTCCACCCAAGGCATATAAATCGTTCATCCAATAGATGTTACGCTGTGTCAAACCAAGGTTTTCGAACTGAGAGGATGGTAAAACCACAAACCAAAACGTGATGACAAAAGGAATGCTGAGTACTGGAAGACCATACTTGTTGAGCCAACCACCAAGTGTAACTGATAAAATAAGTGTTATGAGTGCCGAAAGTAACAACAAGCTAAAAAACACAAGACTAGGGTCGAAGAAAGTGCCCATACCCATACCAAGGAATAAGGCATTGAAGCTAAATAGTCCTTGTTTTAATTGCGTTTTGTCCAAGCCCATCCCGTTGGCAATCAAAATGCTGAACAATACTGCAATTAATCCACTCAGTCCGGCAAAAAAATTGAAAAAAGAAACCAGCAAAATGATGGCTCCCATAACTTGATTATTGAAAAAGAAAATGACCGAATAACTATTTAATATTCCTGGAAGAATAAGGTTTCGGAAAGTGTTTAAGCGTTGGTACATAGGGTATTATTTTATTTGTAGGGACAGGTTGCAACCTGTCCCTACGCAAAGATAATTATTTCAAAGGATTTTTCATCAAATGTTCTGGTATAAGTTCATTTGCTTGTAAATCGTTCAATGTTTCGGCTGTCCTAATTACGTGCGGATTATTATCATTGTCAATTAAAACAATGTTTGGGCGCAGTGTAATAAATTGCATCCATTGCGTCATATTGTAAGCTCCCACTTTGTGTACCACCACATTATCGCCTTTTTGAAGCAATGGAAAAGTGATGCTTTCACGTACAATATCAATGTTCATACAAAGCGGTCCATACATTACCATTTCTTCGGTGTGGCTACCAAATGATTGTGCTGGACTAATTTTATGTTCGTACCAAAATGCGGTGAATAAAGTATTTACACCAAAATTAAGGATTGTCGATCTGCGTCCGTCCGAAAGGCGTTTGGTGGCTAACACCGAGCCTAATAAGTATCCAGCATCATCTATCAACACTCGTCCCGATTCAAGAATCAGCAACGGTAATTCATCATGTTTGAATCCATATTGCAGAATCACATCTGTGATGGCGTCAGCAAATTGGTCGATAGAAGGCACAGTATCTGAACCTGGTAAATAAGCACCTTTCAAGGTATTAGTCGATGGGAAACCGCCTCCAAGGTCGATATATTGAATTATTTTATTGTATTTTTCTTTGATGCTCCAAGCCAGTTCACACAATTTTGTGGCAGCAATGGCATAAGCAGAAGGTGCCAACATAAATGTACCAATGTGGCAGTGAAGACCAACTAAATCGAGATTTTCGGAATTGATAATGCGGGTGATGGCATTCCATGCTTGTCCGTTTTCAAAGTTGAATCCAAACCTGTCCCATTTAGGATAAATACCTGTGTCCATGTTTACACGGATGGCTACACGGGGTTTCAAATTATTTTCTTCGCTCAATCGAATCAATGAATACAATTCGTCGAAATGGTCGATGTGAATCAATGAGTTATTTTGAGCAGCTTTAATTAATTGCTCGTCGGTTTTATCAGGCCCGTTGAAGATGATTTTGTTACCCGGAACCCCATTTTGCAAAGCTTTTTCGTATTCAAATCCCGAAACTACTTCTGCCCAAGAACCTTCTTGATGAAAAATTTGGCACACAGCGTTCATATAGTTGGTTTTGTACGACCAAGCAAACTGTACTTTTGGGTAGCGAGTTTTAAATATTCGAGTAGCATTTTGATAATTCCTGCGGATTTGCTTTTCCGACAGCACAAATAGCGGCGTGCCATAATCCTTAATAAGGTTCTTTACCGACACACTTTCTATGTGCGTAACTGGCTCGTATTCAGTAC
>JBAXAD010000156.1:0-8692 GCA_037142715.1 Paludibacter sp.
CATTTGCGCCATCCAGATGGCAAGAATGGTGTTTTTCTGTCCCAGACTTTGTCCGCCCGCAACCGTGTCATCGTACTGTTTTCCGATGCGGCGACCCACTAAAAACTGACCAATACACATCAGCATTGCACCCACAGCTATGAGAATTTCGGTGGTATAACTGTCGCTGTTTTGTTTCAATATAAATTCTACGGTTCGCCCAGTCACTATGCACAATGCCAAACTCCAAAGGTAAAAGGCAACACCTGAATATGAGCCAATTTTGGAAGTAACCGTTGGTGTGATTTTCCGCAATAAAAAAGCCAATGCGATGGGAACAAAAAGTAACAAGAAAACCCGTTGTGCAATGGCTGTGAATGATTCCAGAAACGGCATGCTGTTGTAACTGCCAATGAGTGAGAAAATAATGGGAGCAGCCACCGCCACTGCCATGTTACTCAATAGGCTGTACGCTGTTACGCTCGCCACATTTCCTTTAAGCATGCCTGTAACTACGGGTGCTGCGGTGCCGGTGGAAGCCAAAACGCATATCATTGTGCCCTGCGCCAAGGTGGTATTGAACGGATTTATCAACAAGAAAATGCCCAAACTTCCGAGAATCTGTATTGAAATGAGCCATAAATGCGACTTTGACAAGCGGATGTCCGTCAGTTTTAAGTTGCAATAAGTCATAAAAAGCATGACGAAAATCAGGTAGGGCGTTAAAAATGACAATCCGCCGAAGAATGGATAAAAAACAGCACCCAGAGTCATGGCAATGGGCATCATATAGGGTTTTATTATTTTGAGCATTAAGTAATTATGAGATGGGTTGGACCTTTGCAAATGTATTGCATTTTGGCAAATTCTATTTGAGTGTACAAAAGTACGAAGATAAATTAGTACAAAAGCAAAATACTATCGTTTTGTTTTGATAAATGTATATGGTTGTATTTCTTTCTAAACCTCAATAATGCTGTTGTTTTATTGAATCAATTCCGGCATTCAATTTACTTTTTATATCTTTGTAGTTAATTGACAGTTATCAGTCAGCAGTTATCAGTCAACAGTTAACTGATAACTGCTGACTGATAACTGATAACTGAAATCATGCTTCCAATTCTCGACGAATACCATTTGTACTTAAAACTTGAAAAAGGCTTATCGAACAATACGATAGAGGCTTACGAGAGTGATTTGCATAAATTGTTGGGGTATTTGCAGGATGCTCACATTCTGTTGGAGGCAGCTGAAACCGAACATTTACGCGATTTTATAATTGAAATCAGCACTTTGGGCATTCATCCACGGTCGCAAGCACGGATTTTATCGAGCGTAAAATCGTTTTATCATTTCTTGATTTATAAGAACCTGCGCGATAACGACCCTACAGAATTGCTGGAAAGTCCCAAGATTGGCTTACGTTTGCCAGAAGTGTTGGCTTTGGAAGAGATTGACAACATAGTGAAAGCCATAGATTTATCCAAAAAAGAGGGGCAGCGCAACAAGGCAATCATCGAAGTGTTGTATGGTTCGGGGCTGCGGGTGTCTGAATTGATTGGTTTGCAGCTATCCAAACTTTATATCGACGAAGGGTATATGCTGGTAGAAGGCAAAGGAAGTAAACAGCGGTTGGTGCCTCTTTCGCCGCAATCCATCATGCAAATACAACTTTGGAAGTTGGATCGCAATGAGATGAAAATCAAGAAAGGACATGAAGACCGTTTGTTTTTAAATCGCAGAGGAGAAACACTTACTCGAGCCATGATTTTTACGATAGTGAAAGATTTGGCCACTTTGGCTGGTGTAAAGAAAGTTGTAAGTCCGCACACTTTTAGGCATTCGTTTGCTACCCATTTATTGGAAAATGGTGCCAACTTACGTGCCATTCAACAACTGCTGGGACACGAATCTATCACTACCACAGAGCTATACACACACATTGATATGAGTTTTTTGAGAAAGACAATTTTGGATTGTCACCCAATGAACAGACCCAAATGATTTACTATTTTTTCATTTACTATTTACCATTTAGATTTTAGATTTTTCAACCCCAAGACTTTGAATATAAAAGCTTTATTTAACAAACATATTTTCTCTTTTCTGCTGACAATTTTATTGTTGGCAAATAATTGTGCATTTGCTTACGAAACAATGGCGGTTGGGCAAATTCTGAATCGTGCAGATAAAAGTCCAATTGCTGCCGTAAATATATTTTTCAAAAACACCGAAATAGGTGTGCAAAGCAACGAAGAAGGGTATTTCAAAATCAGCACTTCGGGCAAAGAAACCACGCTTGTATTTACGTCCATCGGATATAAAGACCATGAAATCAAGCTGAAGCAAGGTCAGGCAGTAGGCGTTGAAGTTCAATTGGATGAAGACAATACCTTGCTGCAAGAAGTTTTCGTCACGCCAGGGTCCAATCCTGCTTTGGATTGGATAAAAAAAATACGACTCACCAAAAATGCCAACGATTTAAGTCGACAAGCTCGATTCAAGGCAAAAAGTAAGGAGCAAAATTTGGTGTTGTTGAGTAAATTCAATCAACGATCGCTGAATAAAAAAATATACGAACAACTTAAAAAGGGAACACTCAATCAAGCTGATACTTCGTTGGTATTACCTTTGTATATGTCCGAAAATACTTATCAACTTGTTGGAAATGACCGACAGCTGTTACATAAAGATATATTCTCATCACCAGAAGTGGGCGAAAAAATCATTGCACAATTGGTTGGTGAAATTGAAACCGACCTGAATTTTTACGACAATTCTATCACTGTTTTCGGCAAAAGTATGGTAAGTCCGCTTTCTTCGTTAGGGTATGCCTATTACGATTTTTATCTGGCAGACAGCATTTTTTATAAGACAGGTAAACAATACGATATTCATTTCCGAACAAAAAACGAGAAGAATCTTGCTTTCAATGGACGACTTATGTTTGACTCTGCCACTTTGGCCATTACCCATGTAGAGGCTGAATTACCCGCTAAAGCCAACATCAATTTCATTCACAATTTGCGTATTTCGCAACAATACGAGCAATTGCCCAACAAGCGCTGGACGCGTGCGGCTGAAGAAATGTCGCTGAATATGACCTACTCTCTTTTGGCTGACAAATTACATCCTAAGCCCGAACTTTTTATTAAGCGAACTGCCACTTATCAATCTGCCGATACAATTACTGGACCACCCGAGAAATTTGCCAATAGCGATTATGACCAAACCACACTGAACGAAAAGCTGGGGGAGTTGAACAATACGCCCATTCTGAAGGCGGCTAAGTTTCTGGCAAATACCATTTTGACGGGCTATGTACCGTTGGGTAAAATTGATTATGGTAAAATTCAAAACCTTGCGCGATTTTCAGATATTGAAGGGTTTAGATTGAATTTACCGTTTCGAACCAACGAAAAACTCTGGAAAGATGTTTCATTGAGTGGGTACGCTGGTTATGGTTTTAGAAATAAAGAATTGAAGTACAATGGATTGGCACAGTTCAGATTGCCGGGAGAAAAAAAACGGGTTATTGGGGTAAATTACGTAAATGATTATCGAATCATCAATTATGATTACAATAACTTTATTTATCACGAAGGTACGCTTGTGTCTGGTGATGAGGATATTGCAAGTACAATTTTAGCTTTTAGGTCGGCCAACAGAATGAACGAACGAAAAGAGTTTTTGGTTACATTCTCCAATGATTGGAATTCGAATTTTGAAAGTAAAGTTTTCTTGAGGGCCAACCAGTTGTATTCAAATGAGTTATTGCCAATGACAAACGTCAATGGCTCAATGGCGTCACTTCAATATCAGTCTGCCACCATCGAAAATCGGTTTTCATTTGGCGAACGAACTTACGAGGACCATTTACAACGGATTTATATCGGCAATTATAAGCCAGTACTGTATGGCGTTATGGAAGTTGGTAAATTCCAATTGGGAAGTGAAAAAGGTAATTACGCGAAATTGTCAGCTGCCATAAAACAATATGTGCGGTTGGATTTTGGTCAATTTAATTACATTCTGGAAGGTGGATTGATTCTTGGGAAAGTACCTTATCCTTTGCTCCAAAGTCCTTTTGGTACGGATACTGGCGGTTATAGCTTTTATTATTTCAACCTGATGCGACTAATGGAATATGCCACCGATAAATATGTTAATCTGCACAGTGAGTTAATGTTGAATGGTTTGTTGTTGAATCAGATTCCACTTATTAGAAGCTTGAATTTGCGCGAAATGTGTTCATTTCATGCAACTTATGGTGGTTTAAGCGATTCGCATAGAACACTGTTGGATTATCCAAACTTTATGCAACCACTCAACAAACCCTACATGGAAGTAGGAGTGGGGGTGACCAATATTTTGAAATTATTCACGGTGCAATCGGTGTGGCGACTTTCAGATTTGAATAAGGACAAAATTATCCCGTGGGGAATTTTGGTGAGTTTGAGCTTGAGTTTTTAACTAAAGAGCATCCCAGTTCCGAATATGTGACTAAAAATATAATGAAACTAATAAGAATAATAAGAATGGAACGCTGATTTCACTGATGTAGCGGATTAAAAAATACGGATATTAAATTTACTTCGTATATTGATTTTAGGAGCGAAATCAAAATACGTAGTATTTTTCTAATCCGTATTAAATCCGCTTAACCCGCAATCCCGATAGCTATCTCGGGACCGCGTGCTATTCTTCATTTGTTTCAAGAGTGATTTCAAATTATATACAACGAATTAATTAATCTGACATAATAATCTCTAATGCCTTAATAGACTGTATATTCAGTCTTGAATCTTGGCTCTTAAATCTTGCGTTCTATATAAACCTACACTTCTTCAGCCTCACCTTCCACCACCACATTTTCCACAATCTTGTTGTGCGCTCCAATATGAAAACGGCTCACTTTCTTGTTGATAATCAATGTAGATGGAATAAATTCCAGCTCTTTTTTGTCTGACAATGAAAGCGTGTTCCAAGCTTGATAACTGATGAGCATAAAACTGTATTTGGAAAGCAGACTCGAACTAAAACGTGAGAATTTGATGATGCGTACCGAACTTGGGAATTGACTTTTAAGTTCATTAATGGCTTTGCGAATGGTTTCGTTACTGGCTGACAATTTGTTGACATCCATGATGTTGATAACCACTGCAGGATTATTTTTTAATAATCTACGAGCATATCGCAGCAAGAAATCATCCGATTCATTTTCTAGCAAAACCAGCGTTGAAGTAATACTTGTAAACCCACGGTTTACAAATACGCCCACACTACAATTGCTATGCTCAATAAAATAGCGTGTTTTGTCTTTAATTAAAGTCCCTGGAAAGAAAAATGATTGCTTTTGAGTCAATTTTGTAGCTAAAAAGTTTAGCCATTTGCTTTTGGCAAACAACTGACTTTGTTTGAAAAATGGAATGCCCGACAATGAAACGCCAGCACCCACCAGCAAAAAGTCGAAATTATTATAATTCACGCTTTTCACAATTCCCAACTCGATATTGTCTGTTACTTTATAAACAGTTTCAATGGGTAGATTGAGCAAGCTGGCCTCATCATTCACACCCTTGAAACTTTCGGTAGAGAATTGTTCACCGTATATTGGGTTAGTGTCCGTACCCGGTGTAATGTGTAAGACTGTGACTGCCAGACTGTTCTTTGTGCCGTCCAACACCGTTTTTGCCACGTTGAGCAATGCCTTGCCATTTTCTGGATTTCCTGAAGCTATCAATGCTTTAAATATGCCTTGCGCTTTTTGGAGTTTGTATTCTTCTTCGATATTCTTTTCGGGGAAAAGTCTATTGATAACTGACAAGGCCGGGGTAGTCATAAAAGTAGTTACCAAAGCCATTATTACCAACATTACGAAGATTGGAGGAGGCAAAATGCCCATTTCATACCCGATATTTAGCACAATCAGTTCCATCAATCCGCGAGTATTCATCAATACGCCAATAGAAAGGCTGTCGCGCCATGATTCTCCCAATATCTTAGCGGTAAAAGCACCTCCAACAAACTTGCCCATTACGGCTACCAAAATAAACATGCCACATATTATCCACAAATAAGGCGTGTTTAAAAGGCCAATTTCGGTGCGTAAACCTGTAAATACAAAAAACAGTGGAAGAAGCAATGTAACCGAAACATCTTCAATTTTCTCTATAATAAGTTTTCTGAAATTTGGTAGTGGCGGCATGACTACACCCGCCAAAAAAGCTCCAAATAATGCGTGAATACCAATTACTTGCGTTGCAAATGCAGATAGAATCAGCATCAACAACAAGAATGCAACGATACTTTTGTTTAACACCTCGCTGTTGCTGTAAATTTCGCCCACACGTTTTAAAAATGGACGTATTACGTATAACATTATCAGCACATAAACTACCGAAAACCCAATGGTGTACAATGAGCTAATCACACTACCAGTTTTGGAAATGGCTATTACGGCTGCCAATAAACACCAGGCCGTAACATCGTTGATGGCTGCACTGGCAATAGAAACCGTTCCCAAATGAGTTTTCGTCAATCCTTTTTCCTGTACAATTCTTGCCAGCACCGGAAAGGCGGTGATACTCATCGAAATACCTATAAAAAGTGCAAAGGATAGAAAATCAGTTTGAGCAGCAGCAAACTCCTGATACACAAAATAGGCCAGCAACATTCCAAAGAAATAGGGAATAACAATACTTGCGTGGCTAATCACATATATTTTACCCATTTTCTCCCTTAATTCCCCCATATTCAAATCCATACCAATGGTAAACATGAACAAAATTAATCCTACTTGACTTAAAATATACAAGTTGCCGAGCGAATTGGCTGCAAATAAAAAGTGAAAAGCTTGTGGGTAAAAGTAACCTAACAATGAAGGTCCCAACACGATTCCTGCCAGAATTTCTCCAATTACGGTAGGTTGTCCTATTTTTGCAAATAGAAACCCAAAAATACGTGATACGATAAGAATGGAAATTATTTGGAGAAGCAACATGGCCGAAGGTTCAGCTATATGGTGCAAAATTGAGGTCATAAACACATTAAAGCTGCCTTGTTCCAAAGTAGAACTTTGATTTTGAGCCAACTTGGCAACAGCGGGAAATGAGTTGGCATTTTGGAACAATATATAGCTGAAAATGCTGAATAAAAGGAGCATAATCGCGTAAAAATACCAAGTTTTGGATTGATTATTTTTCATTAGATTTTTATTTGAAGCATAACCTAGTCAATAAATTAGAAATTACATTGGCAGTGCAAACGATTATCTTTTACAATCTGAGAATATAAGTTCATTATAACCAAAGTAATATATGTGAATTCGAGTGCAAAGATAGTTGTTTTTATTTGACTTTTATAAACAGCTAATCCAATAAACCTTTTCAAATAGGGCTGTTTCTAAACCATTTTTGGATATATCTGTTTTATGTTGTAATTTTGTAGACATAAATAAGGCTATAAAGTAGTTTGCAATTTGAAAATAGTGATATGAGAGAAGGTATTTGGTATTGGGTGGGTTTTATCGTTTTTGTTTTGATTATGCTATTGCTCGATTTGGGCGTTTTTCACAAAAAAGACACCGTAGTGAAGGTAAAAGAGGCCCTTGCGTGGAGTCTTTTTTGGATTGTGCTTTCACTCATTTTCAATTTAGGTGTATATTTCTTTATTGACCATACAAAAGCAGTTGAATTTTTGACGGGTTATTTACTCGAGAAATCACTTAGTGTTGACAATTTGTTTGTGTTTATATTGATTTTTGGGTTCTTTAAAATTGAGCCTAAATATCAACATAAAGTATTGTTTTGGGGGATAATAGGTGCTTTGTTGATGCGGGCGATATTCATTTTTGCAGGGGTAGCGCTTATTGAACGGTTTGCCTGGATCATGTATGTTTTTGGTGCTTTCCTTATTTACACTGGTTTACACATGCTTGTTGATAAAGATGAAAGTGAGGATTTTGATCCCAATAAAAATGTTGTCATTAAACTTTTTCGAAAAATAATGCCCGTAACAGATGACATGTCTGTACCCCATTTCTTTGTGCGAAAAAACAAAATTCTTCATGCCACTCCGTTTTTTATAACCTTGCTTTTAATTGAAGCCTCTGATGTGATTTTTGCATTGGACTCTATTCCAGCTATTTTGTCAGTTTCAAAAGATACTTTTATAGTGTTCACGTCCAATATATTTGCCATCTTGGGTTTGCGCTCACTTTATTTTGCGTTGAGTGGAGTGATGGAGTATTTCCATTACTTGAAATATGCTTTGGCTGGAATCTTATCATTTATAGGTGTGAAAATGTGTGTGAATGAATTTTGCAGTCATTTTGATTACGACTTTCACATTTCAAATTTTGCATCCTTGGGCGTCATTGCTGTATTACTAACGCTTTCTATTTTACTTTCAGTTGCAATGAAGAAAAAGCATGAGATAAATCTAAGTAAAAATACGAAATTGTAAATCTAAATTTGTAGATTAATTACTACAATCAATTACTACAGAGCAAAAAAGAATTAAATCAGTAAGTTCTCAATCCATTTATTTAAAAAAGTGCAATAAAACAGGTCGATTCGGATGAATTGACCTGTTTTTTTATTGCCTCTTCCCATTATTTACTTCAATAAATAGCTATTTTTTTTATAGATTTGTCAACCTCCTCCGTTTGATTTTCCTCCTTAATTTAAAGTGTAATTTTCCCCAATTATTC
>JBAXAD010000157.1:0-8620 GCA_037142715.1 Paludibacter sp.
GCAGGTTGGTCAAGTAACAACAAATACTCCATGATTGGTGCCATGCGAAGTGGTGCGCAGTTTGTGAGCTACGAATTATCGGCTGGTTTTGCCTTGATGACCATTGTGGTTTTGACAGGTACAATGTCGTTCTCAGAAATGATTGCCAAACAAGAATTTTGCTGGAACTTATTTAACGGACATATCTCTTCATTGGTGGCATTTTTAATTTACCTGATTTCTGGACATGCTGAAACCAACCGTGGACCTTTCGACTTACCAGAAGCTGAATCGGAATTAACAGCGGGTTATCACACAGAGTATTCTGGTTTGCAATTTGGATTCTTCTATTTGGCTGAATACCTGAACATGTTTATCATTGCTTCCATTGCAACTACCGTATTTTTGGGTGGATGGATGCCGATTCAAATTCACGGTTTGGATGCTTTCAACCAAGTAATGTGGTACATACCTTCTTATATGTGGTTCTTGGGTAAAACTTCAGTATTGATATTCTTTAGTTTGTGGGTTCGTTGGTCATTCCCTCGTTTGCGTATCGACCAATTATTGAACCTTGAATGGAAATACCTATTACCTATCAATTTGGTGAATATATTTGTAATGGTAATCATTGTTTTGACAGGATTTACCTTGACGGATTTGTTTCCAAGTTTGTTTTAGACCCCTAACCCCTAAAGGGGAATTAGGTTAGTACGGATTTAAGGTTTCACCGATAAAAGAGTATTACAGATTGAAAATATCAATCTGAAAAGTAAAAAATAACGAGACGAAGGTAACTCAGTTCCCCTTTAGGGGTTAGGGGTTATTTGATTCAAAATTGTAAATATAAATATGAACTCAATTTTAAAATACTTCAAAGGCTTATTCGGTGGTATCAAGTCCTTACTCATAGGTATGAGTGTGACCTGGAAAGAGTTGTGGACAAAGAAAGTCACCAATCAATATCCTGAGAACCGCGATACATTGGTAATTTCAGACCGTTTTCGTGCCGAATTAGTTATGCCGCACGATGACAATAACGAACATGCTTGTACTGCTTGTGGTATTTGCCAAATGAACTGTCCAAACGGAACCATTCAGGTAATTTCCAAAATGATAGATTTGGAAGATGGAAAAAAGAAAAAAATCATAGACAAATACGTTTGGGATTTGGGTATGTGTACCTTCTGTAACCTCTGCGTTATTACTTGTCCATCAGATGCTATCAAGTTTGAAAATACTTTTGAAAATGCAGTATTTACACGCAGCAAATTGATTCAAACGTTGAATCATGAAGGTTCAAAACTTCGTGAGAAGAAAAAAGAAGTAAAACCAGTTGAACCAAAAGCAGCTCCTGTTGCTGAGGTAAAAGTTGTTGCTACACCAGAAGTAAAAGCTGAACCAGTTGAATTGTTGGTTGGAGCAGTGGCCGAAGCAAAAGCAGAAAAAACGATTGAACCGATTGTAGAACCTGTTGTAGAAATAATAGTACCTGAGGTTGTTGTAGTTGAACCAATCATTGAAGAAAAATCACCGAAAGCTGTTGAACTTTTAATTGAAGCCGTTGCCGAAGCGAAAACAGTGAAAGTTGAACCTATCATTGAGGAAAAAGTACCGGAAGTTGTAGTGACAGAACCAATGGTCGAAGTAAAAGCACCAAAAGCTGTTGAACTTCTAGTAGAAGCGGTAGCCGAAGCAAAAGCTGCGAAACCAGCTGTTAAGAATGCAGCTCCAGTAAAAAAAGTAGTCAAGAAAAAATAAAAGTTTAAGGAAAACTACTTTTTAAATATAGATTATAAAGACATAAATAAGACATTTGACATTAGACTTTAGACATCAGACATAAAAAATTATGGCACAACAAATTATATTTTACATTTTAGCAGCAGTAATTGCAATTTTCTCTGTAATGGCAGTTACTTCTAAGCAAATTATTCGCTCGGCAACCTATTTATTATTCGTACTATTGGGAACTGCGGGATTGTACTTGCTGTTGGGTTATCACTACTTATTCGCCGTACAAATTGCGGTTTATGCAGGTGGTATCATGGTGTTGTTTATTTTTGCAATTCTGCTAACAAACAGACCAGGAGAACAAGTAAAAACAGAATTACCTATCCGTAGAGTCGTTGCAGCTTTTACATCATTGGTAGGTTTGGCGTTTTGCGGACATGTAATTTATTGGAACATTAATAAGGCATACACCTATTTTGTACCAACCGAAATGAAAATTCAAGACATTGGCCATACATTGATGGGAACCAACAAATATCAATACCTTTTGCCGTTCGAGTTTATCAGCGTGTTGCTGTTGGCTTGTATTGTGGGAGCTTTGATGATTGCCAGAAAACGATAAGATTCAGTTCACAGTTGATAGTTGACAGTTGACAACTATAATTACTGCTAATTTTCACTATCAACTATCAACTATTAACTATCAACTATCAACTATTATGAGTGTTGTTCCAATTGAAGCTTACTTAGGGGTGAGTTTAATAATGTTTTTTGCTGGCGTTTACGGCTTTTTGACACGTAAGAGTCTAATTATGATTCTAGTTTCAGTGGAATTAATGATAAATGCTGCCGACATCAACTTTGTGTCTTTTAACCGCTACTTGTATCCGGGGCAAATGGAAGGTTTCTTCTTTACATTGTTCACAATAGCCATTGCTGCTTGCGAAACAGCGGTTGCCATTGCCATTATTATCAACATTTACCGTAACTGGACAAGCGTTGAAGTTGGAAACCTTGACGAAATGAAGGAATAGAATTTGAATTGACAGTTGACAGTTGACAGTTGACAAATTATTGAATTAAAAGAACATATAATTGCCAAATTTCATAGATATGCAATATACATTATTAATAATTTTACTTCCGCTACTTAGTTTTATAGTTTTGGGAGTTGTAGATTCGAAATGGAAACCTAGAGTTACCGGATTTATCGGTACTACTGTTTTGAGTATTATCACAGCACTTTCGTACACTACCGCTTGGGAGTATTTCACAACACACAAAGTTGCCGGTGTTTTTGAAAAAGTAATTCCACTTCACATCGAATGGTTGCGCTTCACGAGTGATTTACACATTGATTTGGGTATTTTGCTTGACCCAATCTCTGTAATGATGTTGGTGGTAATCACAACTGTTTCATTGATGGTTCACATTTACAGTTTGAGCTACATGAAAGGCGAATGGGGATTCCAACGTTATTATGCTTTTCTTTCGCTCTTTACATTCTCAATGTTGGGATTGGTTATCGCTACCAATATCTTTCAAATGTATATTTTCTGGGAATTGGTGGGCGTTTCGTCATACTTATTAATAGGTTTCTACTATACCAAACCGGAAGCTGTTGCTGCCGCAAAAAAAGCATTTATCGTAACCCGGTTTGCCGATTTAGGTTTCTTGATTGGTATTCTGGTACTTTCTTTCTACACCAAAACATTTGATTTCGGTATCCTGACTTCTGGAAATGCAAGCGTATTTGCAAGCACAGCTGGTGTTTCCTTCATGGGAATTTCAGTAATGAGCTGGGCATTGGGACTAATTTTTATTGGTGGTGCTGGTAAATCGGCCATGTTCCCATTACAAATCTGGTTGCCAGACGCTATGGAAGGTCCAACTCCGGTTTCAGCTTTGATTCATGCTGCTACCATGGTTGTTGCGGGTGTATTCTTGGTGGCTCGTTTGTTTCCTGTTTATCATGAATATGCTCCGGATGTATTACACGGAATAGCTTATGTAGGTGCTTTCACTTCACTTTTTGCTGCCGTTGTTGCTTGTGTTCAAACTGATATTAAACGCGTATTGGCATTCTCTACCATATCTCAAATTGGTTTTATGATGGTCGGTTTGGGAGTTTCCGGATACGAAGGACACGAAGGATTAGGTTACATGGCTTCCATGTTCCACTTGTTCACTCACGCCATGTTCAAAGCCTTGTTATTCTTGGGTGCTGGTTCTGTTATTCACGCTGTACACAGCAACGAAATGGGCAACATGGGCGGTCTTCGCAAATATATGCCAATAACAAACATTACTTTCTTGGTAGCTTGTTTGGCAATTGCCGGTATTCCTCCTTTCTCAGGTTTCTTTAGTAAAGACGAAATTCTTGCTGCGACTTTTGAATTCAGCCCATACTTAGGTGCTACCATGAGTTTCATTGCAGGCTTGACTGCTTTTTACATGTTCCGTCTTTATTACAACATATTCTGGGGAAAAGAACACAAACATGAACACGCTCCACACGAATCACCTAAAGTAATCACTGGTCCATTGACTTTCTTGGCTATTGTAACTATGGTGATTGGATTTATTCCTTTCGGAAAATTTGTAACTGCCGACCGCGCTGAATATATCATCCATTTAGAGCCAATGGTGGCTGGAATTAGTGTACTTATCGCAGTGATTTCTATCGGATTGGCAACCATCATGTACAAAAAAGACAGTTATATTCCCGTTCGATTGGGAACAACTTTTACCGGATTACACAAAGCTGCCAGCAACCGTTTTTATTTAGACGAAGTATATTTGTTTATTACCAAGAAAATCATTTTCAAGAACATCTCTACTCCTATTGCATGGTTCGACCGTCACATTATTGATGCCACCATGGATGGATTTGCAGGGGTTACACAATGGACTTCAGCAAAAATCAAAAGATTCCAATCGGGTCAAGTACAGCAATATGCTTTTGTGTTTTTATTGGGAACTTTATTAATTGCAGCAATAGCATTTTTCGCACAAATGTAAAATGGGACAGTTCCAATAACAATATGGAACGACTTGTCCACTTAAATATATCAAATTCAATAGTTCAACGATTTTTAAATTTTCAGATATGAACTTTTTATCCTTATTCGTACTCATACCGGTTTTAATGATGATGGGCTTGTTTATAGCCTGCAGTCGGAAACAAATCCAAGCCGTTATGGCCACGGGAGCAACACTTTTATTGGCACTTTCGGGTATAATTACTTACATGTACCTTACCGAACGTGCTGCAGGAAATGTAGCCACAATGCTATTTACGGCCGACACAGTTTGGTATGCACCTTTCAATATCCATTATTCGGTAGGTATTGACGGTATTTCGGTAGCCATGTTGTTGCTGACTTCCATCATAGTTTTCACAGGCGTTTTTGCGTCTTGGAAAATTGACCCACTACCAAAAGAATTTTTCTTGTGGTATTCGTTATTGTCAATAGGCGTTTATGGATTCTTCATTTCTACGGATTTGTTTACCATGTTTATGTACTACGAAATTGCCTTGATACCAATGTATTTGTTGATTGGCGTTTGGGGAAGTGGCAAGAAAGAATATGGCGCCATGAAACTGACTTTGATGCTAATGGGTGGTTCAGCATTATTGCTAGTAGGTATTTTAGGAATCTACTTCCAATCAGGTGCTACCAGCATGAACATTTTGGAAATTGCCAAAACAACCATTCCAATGGCGGCACAATATTATTTATTTCCACTTACTTTTATGGGATTTGGCGTATTGGGTGCTATGTTCCCTTTCCATACCTGGTCTCCTGATGGTCATGCCTCCGCTCCTACTGCCGTCTCGATGTTGCATGCTGGCGTTTTGATGAAATTGGGTGGTTACGGTTGTTTCCGTGTTGCCATTTATTTAATGCCACAAGCTGCTCACGAATTATCATGGATTTTCCTTATTCTTACAGGTATTAGTGTTGTGTACGGTGCTTTTTCAGCCATTGTACAAACCGACTTGAAATATATAAACGCTTATTCTTCGGTAAGTCACTGCGGATTGGTACTATTTGCAATTCTGATGTTGAACCAAACAGCCATGACAGGTGCTATCTTGCAAATGCTATCTCACGGTTTAATGACAGCTCTTTTCTTTGCCTTGATCGGTATGATTTACGGCAGAACGCATACACGATTGATTACCGAAATGGGTGGATTGATGAAAGTGATTCCATTCTTGGGTGTGAGTTATGTAATTGCAGGTTTGGCTTCTTTGGGATTACCAAGTTTGAGCGGTTTCGTTGCTGAAATGACAATTTTCGTTGGTTCTTTCCAACAAACAGATACTTTTCACCGCGTATTAACCATTGTAGCTTGTACGTCAATAGTAATTACCGCCGTATATATTTTACGTGTGGTTGGTAAAATCTTATTTGGAAAAGTACAAGACGCTCACCACTTGCATTTGACTGATGCCACTTGGTACGAACGTATTTCGGTGATTACGCTTATTGCTGTAATTTTCGCACTCGGCTCTGCTCCATTTTGGATTTCGAGCATGATTGGCGAAAGTGTGATTCCGGTTATGACGCAATTGGCCAAATAAATCGTCCCCTGTCAACTGACACCGGACTACAGACCCTACAAAACATAAAATTCACTAAAGACCGTTGACTGGCGACCGTTGACTGGTGACTAAAAATAAAGACATGGATTACAGTAGTTTTTTACAAATGAGCGAGGAATTTTCACTGTTGGCAGTGATTGTATTCCTTTTGGTTTACGATATATTTGCCAGTGAAAAAGCGCTTCGCTATTTTCAACCGGTGGCGTTGGTGCTCTTTGCCGTACACACGGTACTGAATTGCATTCCCCGTGAAGCATTCGAAGTAGCAGGTGGCATGTTTACTTACGTTCCAATGCAAACCTACGTAAAATCAATCCTAAACGTTGGTACATTAATCGTATTGTTGCAGGCACACAAATTCCTGAACGAAGACAGCAACCGTATTAAACGTGGCGAATTCTACTTCTTGACATTATCTACTTTGTTGGGAATGTATTTCATGATTTCAGCTGGGAACTTCCTAATGTTCTTCATCGGGCTGGAAACTGCCTCTATCCCAATGGCTACTTTGGTGGCATTTGATAAATACAATCGTAAATCGGCAGAAGCTGGTGCAAAATATATACTTTCAGCTGTTTTTGCTTCAAGTATTTCATTGTTCGGTATGTCTTTGATTTACGGAACAACCGGAACATTGTACTTCCATGATGTGGCTACACTTTTCACTGGCTCACCACTACAAATAATGGCATTTATCATGTTCTCAGTAGGTTTATTTTTCAAAATCTCATTGGTACCTTTCCACCTTTGGACTCCAGACGTATACGAAGGCGCACAAACCAACATTACTTCTTACCTTTCGGTAATTTCTAAAGGTGCAGCCGTATTCGTATTGTTTACCTTGTTGGTAAAAGTTTTTGGAAACATCATTAATCAATGGCAACCAATTCTTTACGGATTGGCAGTGGTAAGTATTACGGTTGCGAATTTATTTGCCATCCGTCAACAAAACCTAAAACGCTTCTTGGCTTTCTCGTCAATTTCCCAAGCGGGTTATATCTTGTTGGCCATTATCAGCGGAACAGCGCTAGGAATGGCGTCACTCGTTTATTTTGTATTGGTGTATATGTTCTCCAACTTGGCAGCTTTCGGTGTTCTTTCGGTGATTGAGCAACATACCAAAAAAGTGCAAATGAGCGATTACAACGGACTGTACAAAACCAACCCAAAATTGAGTTTCGTAATGATGCTTGCATTGTTCTCATTGGCTGGTATTCCTCCATTTGCAGGATTTTTCAGCAAGTTCTTTATTTTCTCGGCTGCTATTCAACAAGGATTCTACGTATTGGTTTTTATTGCATTGCTAAACACTATCATTTCACTTTACTACTATTTATTAGTTGTAAAAGCCATGTTTATCAATGCTAATGAAAACCCAATTGAAAAAATAACCAGCGATGGTCCAGCCAAAATCAGTTTGGTGATTTGTACCGCTGGTATTCTGATAGTTGGTATCGTTAGTGCTATTTACAATCAAATTGCCGTGTTAAGCTTTGGAATGTAATACCACATAATTTATAATTTAAAACCCGCTGTAAGTTATACTTGCAGCGGGTTTTTTATTTCCCCAAAAGTGAAAGCTAATTATTTTTCATACATCCAGTATTTTAACGAATAATAATTTGTACTTTTGTGTTATTGAAAATTTCAATAATCAACCAAAAAAAGTTTTTCCAGTTTTAAGTCTTCATAATTAAGTTATAATTTATCAGCATTAAATATGGCAACAAGTGAACTAAGAAGTCGTGACATGATGGTGGAAAGAGAAATTTCAAAATTTTTGGATGAAAAATTATATTCAAATAGTTCAATATTTTCGAAAACAGAACGCACTGATAACATTGAAAATCAATTGAGTGGGTCTGATATAATTATTTCTATTCCGAAATTGGGAATTATTAATGCTATAGTTGACGAAAAAGCTGCAACACATTATATAAATAAAAATCTACCTACTTTTGCTTTTGAGCTATGTTTCAAATTAAATAACGGTAAAATAGTAGAAGGTTGGCTAACCGATACTGGCAAAAAAACGCAATTCTATTTATTGATGTGGATTAGTGCTAAAAAAGATTGGGATATTAAGAAAGAAGATATTACACAAATTGAATATATTCTTATAGAAAGAAATAAAATCTTAAGCTATTTGAATTCAAAAGGTTATGGAATATTTGAACTTAAAAACAAAGCCAAAATAATTTTAAACAATAACATTGATGGAGTTATTGATAAGTTAAGTGACACAGCATATTATTTTTATTTTAGCAATCGGTTAACAGAAAAACCAATTAATAT
>JBAXAD010000158.1:0-8570 GCA_037142715.1 Paludibacter sp.
ATTGATGCTAATTATTTCGACATGATAAATTATGCTGTATTTGGGCTGATAAAAATTGGAGAAGAAGAGCCCCAAATCTAATGAAGAACCCCTAACCCCTGAAGGGGAACTAATTTAGTATTGTCAAACATATCCATTTTAAAATTTCATAAGTAAAAAATATCACTTAATTATTTTACAATTAATTGATTCAGCTTTTCATTCAAACAATCAATAATGGCTAAGAAAACACGATATAAAAGTACAAATAGTAATTCGAAAATTAATTTTGGAAGTATTGCCTTATTGATTAGTCGTTATTTAGTCGCAGCTGTTTTTATCTTTTCTGGATTCGTAAAAGCCATTGATCCACTAGGATTTACCTACAAAATTGAAGATTATCTCCGCGCATTTGGTGGTGTATTCGAAACATTTGCCTTCATTGCTTTCCCCACAGCCATACTACTTTCAACGCTTGAATTGCTAATTGGTCTCAATTTACTTTTCAAAGTTCAAATTAAAATTACAAGCATTCTGGCCTTGCTATTTATGCTGGTAATGACACCGCTCACTTTGTATATTGCACTCAAAAACCCTGTCACCGATTGCGGTTGTTTTGGAGATGCATTGATTATTAGCAACTGGGCTACTTTCTATAAAAACGTGGTTTTGATTATATTAGTAGTCATATTGCTTATTCTCAACAAAAAACTGACCAATCCTTTTACTCCAAAAATTCAATGGATAATTACAGTTGCGTTTGTTGGCATTGGAATAGGTTTGTCGGTTTATTGCTATCGCCATTTGCCGCTTATTGATTTCCGTCCTTATAAAATTGGGGTGAATATTCCAAATTCCATGTTTGTTCCCGAAAATGCTCCTTCCGATAAATATACTACTACATTTATTTACAAGAAAAATGGCGTTGAAAAGGAGTTTACACTCGAAAATTATCCAAAAGGTGACTCCACCTGGAAGTTTGTAGACCAAAAAACAGTATTGATCTCAAAAGGTTATAAAGCTCCTATCCATGACTTTACGATAGTGAATGCTAAATTTAAAGACATTACCGAAAAAGTAATTTATGACCAGGGCGAAACTTATTTGTTGGTAATGTACGATTTGAACCAAACATCGGAAGAAGGTGCAAAAAAGGCAGAAGCAATTTATCAAAAGGCTTTAAAATCAGGCATTTCATTTTATGCATTAACAGGTTCGTCGGATGACGACGTACAAAATTTCAAGCAGAAAACTGCTGTAACTTATCCATTTTGTAAAACAGATCCGATAACGCTAAAAACAATTATTCGTGCGAATCCTGGTTTGGTATTTATCAAAAATGGCACGATAGTAGATAAAAAAAATTGGCGTGATTTCTAAATTGAATTTCAATCGTTTCATATACCAATCAAATACAATCGATGATTAAAAAAACTAATAACTAATTTGAAACTAAATATTTAAAGTAAAAAAGATGAGAAAAAACATTGTTGCAGGAAACTGGAAAATGAACAAAACCCTGCAAGAAGGGTTGGCTTTGGCAACCGAATTGAACGAAGCGTTGGCTGGTGCAGAATTAAAATGTGATGTGGTAATTGGTACTCCGTACATCCATTTGGCTAGCGTAGCAGCAGCTATCGACACTACTAAAATTGCTGTAGCTGCACAGAATTGTGCAAACCACGAATCAGGTGCTTACACAGGCGAAATTAGTGTTTCAATGATTAAATCAACAGGTGCTAAATATGTAATTTTGGGCCACTCAGAACGTCGCGAGTATTATGCTGAAACTAGTGCCATCTTAAATGAAAAAGTTGCATTAACTTTGGCTGAAGGCTTAACACCTATTTATTGCTGCGGTGAAGCGTTGGAAGTACGTAACGCTAACGCTCAAAATGCTTATGTGAAAAATCAGTTAGAAGAAACTGTATTCAATTTGAGTGCTGACGATTTCAAAAAAATCGTGATTGCTTACGAACCAATCTGGGCTATCGGAACTGGTGTAACTGCTTCTACAGAACAAGCTCAAGATACTTTGGCATACATCCGTACTATCATTGCAGAAAAATTCGGAGCTGAAATTGCAGCAGGAACTTCTATCCTTTACGGTGGTAGCTGTAATGCAAAAAATGCTTCTGAATTGTTTTCACAACCTGATATCGACGGTGGTTTAATAGGTGGTGCTTCATTAAAAGTTGAAGATTTCAAAGCAATTATTGACGCTTTTTAAGGCCCCCTAAATCCCCCAATGGGGGACTTTAAGAAAAAAAGAAATCCTGTGAATCAATTTTTACAGGATTTTTTTGTACTTTTGAAGCAAAATAATATAAAAACATCCCCCTTCGGGGGCTTGGTGGCTTATGCTAATAAAAATCTACGATACCAATCCCAATCCAATTGAAATTCGCCGTGTGGCGGAGGTGGTGCGAAAAGGAGGAATCATTATTTTTCCTACGGATAGCGTGTACGCTTTTGGTTGCGATATTTTTAATGCCGCTGGCGTAGAGTTTATCTCCAAATTGAAGGAAAAAGATATGCGCAAGGCCAACCTTTCTTTTGTTTGTTATGCCATGAGCCAAATTAGCGAATATGCCAAAATGGATGATGTATCTTTCAGCCTGATGAAGAAGAATTTACCGGGGCCGTTCACCTTCATTCTAAACGGAAGTAGCAAATTACCGAAGCTTTTCAAAAACAAAAAAACAGTCGGAATTCGTTTGCCAAAAAATTCTATAGCATTGGAAATTGTGAAGGAATTGGGTAACCCAATGATGACAAGCTCTATATTCACAGATGAAAAGACGACTGAATACATTACTGACCCTGAATTGATTGAAGAGAAATATGGTCACATGGTAAGTCTGGTAGTTGATGGCGGATTTGGAGGTTTGGAACACTCTACGATTGTGGATTGTACCGATGATGAACCCGTAATTGCCCGTCAGGGTGGCGGCGAGTTAATTTATTAGACAGCATAAAAAAACAGCAAATCGTTATTGATTTACTGTTTTTTGTTTTAGATAATCAGTTCTAAACTGCTGAAAAAGAATAATATCTTCGAAACCTTCAATGGTTTTCACCCATTGCTTCAGAATTCCTGTTTTCTCAAAATTCTCTTGTTCAAACATCTTTATGCTTGCGGTATTATTTTGGGAAATGTGGCAATACAACTGATTAACTTTCAAGTAATCAAACACATATTCCTCTACAAGCTTCAAACTTGCCTTTGCAAAACCTTTACCTTGAAATGCTGCATCAACAAATAAACCAAGGGCAATGTGACTATTGTGAATCTCAAAATCAAACAAATCGACCGTACCTACCGTTTCACCAGTTTCTTTACTCACCATCATCAAGCGCAATTGCTTGGTTTCGTAAATATTTTTAGTTGATTCTAAAATATATTGTTTTAAAAAATAGCGAGAATAAGGGTTGCGCGTATTTCCCACATCCCAAAGTTGAGAATTGTTTTCCCAGATGTACAATCGGTCTAGATCTTCCGGTTCAATAGCTCTCAGAACTATATTTTCGTTTTCTAATAACACTTGTTAGAAATTAGGTTCTATATTATTTTCTATTTTCCTAATAAAGATTTGAAAAACTTCTTTTTAGGAAGTCTGTATTCAGGCTCAATTTCACTTGAAATTGGCTCAAAACATTTCTGGGATTTTATCATCTGGTAAATAACGCCCCAATCAGGTAAACCTCCTAAATTGCGGTCGTCGATAAACAAATCGGCTGACAATTTACGGGGCTCAATAATTGTGTCATTTTCTTCGGGATAATTATTATTAACGGCATAAAACTCCAATCCCTTGTTACGGCAATACTCTACAGCTGCCTCTAATTCAGCACCTTCACGCACTGTCCAAAGGATTAATCGATGTTGAAAATCATTTTGTATTCGTTTGAGTGTATCGATGGCAAATGGAATTTCCTTCCCAATTTTCGGAAATTCGTGGGTTACTATTGTTCCATCAAAATCTACTGCTATAATCATAAATTTAAAATTTCAGGTTGATATTTGTAATAAAGCAATTAATTAATAGTTTCATCTTCCTCTTCATCCAATTTCAAATCTGCAATGATCTTATCTTCAGTTGGTTTACAAAACAACAAAGCTATTGCAGTAATTCCAACACAGTAAATCATTGAAATGTTATTTGTTATATAAAATAAAATGACACTACCCACCAATCCAACACCGATGGCGATTAAACGTAGGACAGCACCTTTTTCATATTTAGCCAATTTCAAGGTTTCATCCTCAATGGTTCTCCATTTTTTTGTCATTCGGTGAAATCCACCCAAAGCACCTGGAATGGAGATTAAAATGTAAAGGATTAGTATACTGGACAATGCTATTCCCGCGCTACTTTGAGGGTCAATGCTGGCAGTTTTGCCTTGCATGTTGAGCAAATAGCCCAAAGCTGTTGACAATATGGTAGTTGCATAAATAACGTAGTAAACAAGCGTAATCTTTTTAACGGTTTTTTTCATGATTCTTTTTTGATTTCTGAATTTTTAAAATGTAATAACTTATTTGAATGAATTGGTAAACTCCACCCGGTTCAAAATTGACCTTCCAAGCGTTACTTCATCGGCATATTCTAGCTCATCGCCAATGGCAATTCCACGGGCAATGGTGGTTGTTTTGATGTTCAACGGCGCTAACTTTCTGAAAATAAAAAAGTTGGTAGTATCGCCTTCCATGGTGGTACTCAATGCCAGAATCACTTCTTTTACATTATCTGAGCTGACCCGATTAATAAGGCTTTCTATTTCCAAATCATTGGGTCCAATGCCATCCATGGGTGAAATAATTCCACCTAGTACATGGTATAAACCTCTGAATTGCTGGGTGTTTTCTATCGACATAACGTCTTTTATATTCTCCACAACGCATATCGTTTGATGGTCGCGAGTAGGATTGATGCAAATTTGGCAAACTTCAGTGTCCGAAATATTGTGACATTCTTTGCAGTAAACAATTTCTTTCCGCAACTGAATAAAAGCATTTCCAAACGCTTCCACATCATGTTCAGTCTGCTTCAATAGATGGAAAACCAATCGCAATGCGGTTTTCCTACCTATTCCCGGCAATTTAGAGAACTCGCCGACAGCGTTTTCCAGTAATGAAGATGAAAATTGTTGGTTGCTCATATCCAGTTTTTAATTCATCTGCAAAATTACAAAAAAAACTGGTTCAAAACTATTTTTCGTAAATCCATTTCATTTCGGGCATTTTTCCTTATTTTTGTAAGTTCAATGCTTACAAATCTTTAGTCCTCTAATGTCAGGAATTTCTATCTTAATCATAATAGTCGTTTACTTTTCAATGCTACTGCTTATTTCGTATATTGTAGGCAGAAAAAATACCGATAACGATGCCTTCTTTTTAGGGAATAAAAAATCACCCTGGTGGGTGGTTGCCATCGGCATGGTGGGTTCGTCCATCTCTGGAGTGAGTTTTGTGTCAGTTCCAGGCATGGTTCGGAGCATGGATTTTACTTATATGCAAACCGTTTTTGGGTTCTTTTTTGGATATTTGATAATAGCCAATGTGCTTCTACCCATGTATTACAAATTGAATTTAACCAGCATTTATACCTATTTGGAACAACGATTTGGGAAATACACCTATAAAACTGGTGCATCATTCTTTTTATTATCGCGCACTATTGGTTCAGGCGTTAGATTGTATTTGGCAGTTCTCATTTTGCAACACCTCATTTTCGATGCATGGCATATTCCGTTTGTTGTAACTGCTTCGGGAGCAATATTTTTAATATGGCTGTACACCCACAGAAGTGGAATTAAGACCATTGTTTGGACGGATACTTTACAAACCATTTGTTTAATTTCGGCTCTGGTTCTTTTGGTATTTCAGGTGTCTAAAAGGTTAGATTTCAATGTCGGTGAATTTACAACTACCTTGATGAATAGTGGGCATTCACGCATATTTGTGTTTGATGACTGGCACAGCAAACAAAACTTTTTCAAGCAATTTTTCAGTGGTATATTTATTGCAATAGTTATGACTGGACTTGACCAAGACATGATGCAAAAAAATCTGACTTGCAAGAATTTACGTGACGCTAAAAAGAATATGTATTGGTACGGAATTTCATTTGTTCCACTCAATTTTCTATTTTTGACATTGGGAGCGATGTTAATTATGTTGTCTGCCAAGCTAAATATTCCACTTCCTGCTTCGTCCGACGATATTTTGCCGATGTTTGCAACACAGTATTTAGGGCCGGTGGTCACATTTCTTTTTGTAATTGGCATAATTGCAGCTACCTTTGCAAGCTCCGATTCTGCTTTGGCATCACTGACGACCTCATTTTCGGTTGATATTCTGGGAGTACAACATGATGAAAAGAAAGTGGCTGAACGGAAACGCCGATTGACACACATTGGAATGTCGGCATTATTTGTCGTTATAATGCTGGTATTTAAAGCATTGAACAATAAAAGTATTATTGATGCCATATATACTATTGCAGCTTATACTTATGGACCACTTTTGGGGATGTTTACTTTTGGGCTGTTTACAAAACGAAAAACGAAAGACAAACTGGTTCCTTACATTGCTGTTACTTCACCGTTTTTGTGTTACGGACTGAATATTTTCTGCACACAAGTTTTCAATTATCCATTGGGATATGAAATATTAATAATAAATGGAATGATTACTTTTATAGGTATGTATCTGATAAGTAAAAAACCCCAAGCCCCTGAAGGGAAATAATTACTTTTTGAATCTTCAAACTCTCAAATTTTCAAACAAAACGAATATGGATATCAAATCAGCTGAATTTATAATTAGCAATACCGATTATTTAAAATGTCCCGACAGCAAATTGCCGGAATATGCTTTTATCGGTCGCTCAAATGTTGGAAAGTCATCGCTTATCAATATGCTTTGCAACCGCAAGGATTTGGCAATGACTTCTTCAAAACCTGGAAAAACGTTGTTAATCAATCATTTTTTGATTAATAACAATTGGCATCTAGTGGATTTACCTGGTTATGGTTATGCTACCACTGGAAAAAAGATGCGGGAAAATTTGCAGATAATCATCGAAGATTACATTCTTAACAGAGAGCAATTGACATGTTTATTTGTATTGATTGATTGCAGACACGAACCACAAAAAATCGACCTCGAATTTATGGAATGGTTGGGCGAAAGCGATGTTCCTTTTTCAATTATCTTTACAAAACTCGACAAACTATCGCATGTAAAAGGCATCGAAGCAATTCGTGCCTACAAGGAAAAATTGTCCGAACAATGGGAAGAATTTCCACCAATTTTTCTCACTTCTGCCGAAAAGTATTTAGGAAAAGAAGAGGTTTTGGGTTATATTGAAGAGATTAATAAGGGGTTGTAAAACCCCTAACCAGACCACCAGCCCCTAAAGGGGAACTATTTTAGTATTGTCAATCATGTTTTTCGATTAATTATTAAACTGAAATTGTATTATTCAATTGTAATTGTTGATTCTAATACACTGAATAATAAATTATTAATTCAAATAATTCAAAAACGCTGATTTAATTCAGCGTTTTTTTTCTCCAGCTTTTCCAATGTTTAAAACTTTGGAAAAGTTGTTAGTTATAACGCTTCCATAACCAATTTCAGCAAACGTTTGCACCCTTATTATCGCAGTTTAGCTTGCATTAATTTATTCAAGTCGAATTAAATTAATAAAATTGTACGTTTTTATCACAACTATCGATTTTCGTTACTAATCAAAGGAAATAATACTATGCTGAACATTCAAAAGAAAATGAACAATGCCTTCCTGGCATTGCTGGGACTGCCTGCCACCGCTGTAGGATTTGCATTATCAACTCAAATTGCAGCTTTGAGCTGGATTTTATCCAACAAATACGGATTGGACATTCACGATGTGGCTTTCGTGTGGTTGGCTGGACCAATTGCCGGTATTTTCGGACAAGTAATTGTTGGGATGTTGAGCGATAATGTATGGGCTATGGGCGGTCGTCGCCGTCCTTTCATTATTATTGGCGGACTAATTAGCACTGTTGCATTCTTGGCTTTGCCCAATATTAGCGGTATCTCCAAAATTACCGGCATTACTGACATTATTCTAATTGCTTCAGTGATAGCATTGTTTTTAGATTTATCTATAAATGTCACCTTCAACCCTGCCCGTTCTATCATTGCCGATTTAACGCCCGAAGGAAAAATTCGTACTTCAGGTTTTGTTTGGATGCAAATCATGTCGGGCTTTTTCGGAGTTTTTGCTTATTTTCTTTCGATGGTTTTTGGCAACGAAACCTTGTTGTACATTGCTGCAGTTATCGTATTTCTAACGGCAGTTTTCCCAATTCTCTTTATTCAGGAAAAAAAGGATTTGGACAAAGCCATCGAAAGCCAAGAGAAATTTGGTGTTTGGCAAATTGTAAAAGAAATTTTTCCACTCTATGGCTTTTTGGTGTTTGGTGTATTCAGTTTGATATTTCATTTCTTCACCACACAACTGGCCGCTTGGCACAATCCGGTTTTGATTGGAGCACTCACCTACTCTATCGTTATTGGCATTTACATTATTGTGAAT
>JBAXAD010000159.1:0-8543 GCA_037142715.1 Paludibacter sp.
ACAGAATGGGAATTTGTGGTAAAAATGACCATGATTTTGCGTGACTTGATGATTGGAAATCCTAAATTGCGTGAACTAGGTTTTGGCGAAGAAGCGTTGGGACACAATGCGATTGCCTCTGGTTTTCAGGGCCAACGTCAATGGACTGATTTTATGCCAAACGGTGATTTTGCAGAAGCAATTTTGAATACTTCATTCGACTGGAACGGTGTTCGTGAAGCTTTCATAGTTGCTACCGAAAATGATGCTTTGAACGGTGTGGCCATGTTATTTGGTAAATTAGTAACCAACACAGCTCAAGTTTTCGCAGACGTACGTACCTATTGGAGTCCAGAGGCTGTGGAACGCGTAACTGGTCATAAATTGGAAGGATTGGGCGCTAATGGTCTGATTCACTTGATAAACTCAGGTTCTGCCGCATTGGACGGAAGTGGCGAGCAAACCATTGATGGAAAACCAGCCATGAAACCATTCTGGGAAATTACCGAAGAAGAAGTTCAAAAAACTTTGGATGCAACAACCTGGTATCCTGCCGATTGTGGATATTTCCGTGGTGGTGGTTATTCGTCTAAATTTCTTTCGAAAGGTGGAATGCCTGTAACCATGGCGCGTATCAACCTTGTGAAAGGACTTGGCCCGGTACTTCAATTGGCTGAAGGATGGACAGTAGATATTCCTGATGAAGTGCATAAAGTACTTGATGACCGCACCAATAAAACATGGCCAACCACTTGGTTTGCTCCACGTTTAACTGGCGAAGGAAGTTTTGCAGATGTATATTCGGTAATGAATAATTGGGGTGCAAACCACGGTGCATTCAGCTACGGACATATTGGCGCCGACTTGATTACTTTGGCTTCTATGTTGAGAATTCCTGTTTGTATGCACAATGTTGGAGAAGAAAAAATCTTCCGTCCAAGTGCATGGGCTGCTTTTGGAATGGAAAAAGAAGGTTCGGACTATCGTGCTTGCCAAACTTATGGCGCATTGTATAAATAATAGACTAAATAGTATTTATACAACACTATATTAGACCAATAATTTAAAACACAATAGGAACAATAGAAAACAAAATAAGCTAAAGTAAGTACTTTGAGAAAATTCTCTAAAGCATTTATTCTATTGTGCCTATTGTGGTTAGCTTTTAAATTTATCGTTTGAAAAGAAGTTAGAGTATGGCATAGAATAGTATTACAGCAAAAAATATTATTCTATGTTTTTAAAACAAAATGCTTTTTAACAAGAGAATGTGAGTGCTCTTGTCAAAAAGTATAGTTTTAATGTCAAATTTCATATCGCCTAGAATTTTAGTTTAGAATATCTTTGCAGCAACTTTAAAAACAGCATGAAAAACAAATCATTTCTGGCATTCGACATCGGTGCCACCAGCGGACGTTCCATTTTAGGAACGCTTGACAATGGCAGACTTCAAATGAAGGAACTGACCCGTTTTCCAAACCAAATGTTGCAAATTGGCAATCATTTTCATTGGAACATTTATTCATTGTTCGAACATTTGAAAGCTGGATTGGTAGCTGCAAAAAAAGAAGGAGTGGATATTTCGTCCATTGGCATTGACACTTGGGGTGTAGATTTTGCTTTAATTGCAAATGACAATACCATTCTGGGTGCTCCTTATGCCTATCGCGACCCGCACACTGAAGGAATGCCAGAGCGTTTTTTCAACATTGTGCCACGCGAAAAAGTGTATAATCTTACTGGAATTCAAGTTATGAATTTCAATAGTTTGTATCAACTTTTTGCATTGAAACAAAATGAGAGCTCGCTGTTGGAAGCTACTTCCGAGATTCTATTTATGCCCGATGCGCTTTCCTATTTGCTTACCGGCAACAAAGTGGTGGAATATACCATTGCTTCTACTTCTCAAATTCTAAATCCACGTACCAAAAAATTCGAATCGCAATTACTTGAAGCGGCTGGTGTTTCACCTTCCATTTTGGGCGAGATTGTTATGCCCGGACATTTGGTGGGTACGCTGACTGATGTATTAGCAGAAGAAAGTGAATTGGGGAAAGTACCCGTTATTGCAGTGGCTGGACATGATACCGCTTCGGCAATTGCTGCAATTCCTGCAGAGAATGAGCGGTTTGCGTATTTGAGTTCTGGTACTTGGTCGCTGATGGGCATTGAAGTGAAAGATGCGATTATCAATGATGAAACCTACGCACTGAATTTTACCAACGAAGGTGGGGTTGAGGGTACAACTCGTTTTTTGAAAAACATTACCGGCATGTGGTTGCTTGAGCAATGCCTTAAGGAATGGAAAAAAGAGGGCATTACCTACGCTTACGAAAAGTTGGTATTGATGGCAGAATCCGGAAATCCATTCCAATCATTAATTGACCCAGATGATAGCTCTTTTGCCAATCCATTGAGCATGACCAAAGCAATAACGGATTATTGCGAAGCGACTGGACAAATTGCACCTACAAGTCACACTGAATTTGTGCGTTGTATTTTCGAAAGTCTTTCCTTGAAATACAAATCTGTATTGGAAATACTTATTAAACTGGCACCATTTGCCATTGAGAAACTTCATGTGATTGGTGGTGGTTCAAAAAATCAACTGCTGAATCAATGGACTGCCAATGCCATAGGAATTCCAGTTATGGCTGGACCTTCGGAAGCTACAGCCATTGGCAATATTATGATTCAGGCAAAAGCAGCTGGTTGTGTAGATTCGTTGCAGGAAATGCGTCAAATCATCCGTGATTCAATCCAGGTGGATGAATATTTGCCACAAAATAAAAGCGATTGGGAAGCCGCTTACGAAAAATTTAAAGAGATATCGAAATAAAATAATAATAAATATACTAACTAACAAAAGATGAAAGACTCACAAATTTCACAAGCATTTGAATATGCTAAAGCACGATATGCCGACTTGGGTATTGATGTAGAAAATGCTGTTGAACAGCTAGATAAACTATCCATTTCCTTGCATTGCTGGCAAGCTGATGATGTGGTAGGATTTGAAAACGGCGATGGAGAACTTACAGGTGGCATCCAAGCTACTGGAAATTATCCAGGCAAAGCGCGTACCATGGCCGAACTTCGTGCAGATATTGACAAAGCTATGTCATTAATTCCTGGCGAACACCGCGTAAATGTACATGCTATTTATGGCGATTTTGGCGGCGAGAATGTTGACCGCAACGAAATTGAACCAAAACATTTCCAAAGTTGGATTGATTGGGCAAAAGAAAAAGGGTATAAATTGGATTTCAACTGTTCATGTTTTTCTCACGAAAAATCGGCAGACGGTTTTACTTTATCACACCGCGACCCGGCGATTCGTGAATTCTGGATTGACCACGTAAATCGCAGTCGCAAAATTGCAGAAGAAATGGGTCGTCAATTGGGCTCGAAATGTATTCACAACATCTGGATTCCAGATGGTTCAAAAGATTTGACGGTTGACCGTTTGCTTTATCGCCAAAATTTGAAAAATTCATTGGATACTATTTTCGAATACAAAACCAATGATGAATATATGTTGGACAGCATCGAATGTAAATTGTTCGGCATCGGTAGCGAAAGCTATGTGGTTGGTTCACATGAGTTTTATATGGGCTATGGCGTAGCCAACAACAAAATGATTACCTTGGATTCAGGTCACTTCCACCCTACCGAAGTTATTTCTGACAAAATATCTTCATTGTTACTTTTTGCTCCTGAAATCATGCTTCACGTTAGTCGTGGCGTACGTTGGGACAGTGACCACGTTGTAATTTTGAGCGACGAATTGTTAGCGCTTTCACAAGAAATTATCCGTTGCAATGCTTTGGACCGCGTTCACGTTGGATTGGATTATTTCGATGCTTCTATCAACCGTATCGGTGCATATGTAGTTGGTGTTCGTGCTACTCAAAAAGCATTGTTGCAAGCATTGTTGGAGCCAATTGCACAGTTGCGTGCTTTCGAAGCCAACGGTCAAAACTTTGAGCGTTTGGCGTTATTGGAAGAAGCAAAATCATTGCCTTGGGCGGCTGTATATGATTATTATTGCAAGAAAAAAGGCGTTATTGCTGGTGAAGCATACATTGCTGACATTCAACAATACGAAAAAGACATTACGTCTAAAAGATAACTTATTCACCACAACAGAAACAGTTTAGTATTGTATCTGTTGTGGTTTTATTTCTTATTTTAATAATCACAAATAAAAAAATCTAATATATATGAACGCATTATTAGGAATACTTTTTCACTCCATTGGCGGATTCGCTTCTGGTAGTTTTTATATGCCTTTCAATAAAGTTAAAGGCTGGGCTTGGGAAAGCTTTTGGATTGTTGGAGGTCTTTTTTCGTGGTTAATTGTGCCACCATTGGCTGCTTATCTAACGATTCCTCACTTTGGTGCGATTATCGCTTCTGCTTCTTCTCAAATTTTGGTTATCACTTTTGTGATGGGATTATTGTGGGGAATTGGCGGTTTGACTTACGGACTTGGCGTTCGCTATTTGGGAATGTCACTTGGAAATTCAGTAGTACTTGGATTTTGTTCTGCTTTTGGAGCTGTTGTACCGTCATTATATTACACTATTTTTCCTACAGCAGGAAAAATATCATTTACCGACATGTTGGCATCTCCGGGTGGCCAATTGGTATTGTTAGGCGTATTGGTTTGTGTGATAGGGATTGCTTTTACAGGCAAAGCGGGCATGATGAAAGAGAGCGAGCTGACAGTAGAACAACAAAAAGCAAGTGTGGCAGAATTCAGTTTGGTAAAAGGTTTAATCATTGCCGTATTCTCAGGTATTTTAAGTTCGTTTTTTAACTTTGGAATTGAAGCAGGAAAACCAATGGCCATCATTGCTAATGAGGCTTGGAAATCACTGAATCCAAATCAAGGCGAATTTCTTTACCAAAATAATGTTACATTTGTAGTCATACTTTGGGGCGGATTGACCACCAATTTTATCTGGACTACCATTTTGAGTTTGAAGAACAAATCTTATAAAAACTTTACCGATAAAACAACACCAATCACCCGCAATATCATTTTCTCGGCATTGGCTGGAACAACTTGGTTTTTGCAGTTTTTCTTTTACGGAATGGGCGAAAGCAAACTAGGAAACGGTGCTAGTTCTTGGATTCTACACATGTCAACCATTATCCTAACTGCCAATTTGTGGGGTATTTACAGAAAAGAATGGACAGGTGTGGCACCTAAAACAAAATGGACTTTTGCTTCAGGAATTGCAATAATAATATTATCTGTTATGCTTGTTGGTATTGGAAATTCGATGTAGTTTATTAGGAATTAAAGAATATAAAAAATATATGAACAGAAACGAATTTAGTTTCTGTTCTAAATTATTAATTGTGAATTATTAATTATTAATTAATCTATGGCTGTAGTAGTAATTTTGCCAAAACAAGGGCAATCGGTTGAAAGTTGTATCATTACCGAAATCAAAAAGAAAAAAGGTGATACGGTAAAAAAAGGTGAAGTTCTGTTTTCTTACGAAACGGATAAAGCTTCGTTCGAAGAAGAATCGCCAATTGATGGAGTGGTGCTTGAAAGTTTTTACAACGAAAACGACGAAGTGCCTGTATTGCTTGACATGATGGTAATTGGACAACCGGGTGATGAATATGCTGCCATGCTTCAAGGTGGCGCGCCTGTAGAATCTGCTGCACCAGTTGCTGCACCTGCGGCTGTTATTGTTGAAGCAAAACCAACAGTTGTAGAAACTCAGAACACGAAACACGAAACACAAAACACGAAACACGAAACATCTTTCGTTTCTCCACGTGCTAAAAACTTGGCCGAAAAAGAAGCATTGAATGCAAGTGAATTAACTGGTTCAGGTCCTGCCGGACGAGTGATTGAAAAAGACGTGTTGGCTGCATTGGAAACTCGTGGGAAATTAACGCCGCTTGCAAAAGCTGTCTCAGTTGCCGAAGGTATTCAACCACAAGGTGCTGGTTCTGGTTTGGCTGGAACTGTAAAATCTACGGATTTATTGCCTCCTGTAAATGCTGTTTACGGTGTTGATTACGAAGACAAGAAATTGTCGAACATGCGTAAGTTGATTGCGAAAGCGATGCATACTTCTTTGCAAAACTCGGCACAATTGACTCACCACTTGGGTGCTGATGCTCGTAAAATTCAGTCTTTGCGCAAAAAAGCCAAGAAAGCATTCGAAGCTGGAACTTTATCGGCAAATCTTACCATCAACGATTTCGTTTGTTTTGCGGTCATCAAAGCTTTGAAAAAATTCCCGAACGTAAACTCACATTTCACTGGTGATGCCATGCGTTTATTCAACAAAGTGCATTTAGGATTAGCCGTGGATACCGAACGTGGATTGATGGTTCCTGCCGTGCGCAATGCCGATGATTTATCGATTATTGGATTGTCAAATCAAATGAAAGAAGTAGCCAACAGTTGCAAGAAAGGTGGTATCGCTCCTGAATTGTTGTCGGCAGAAGCAGCCACTTTCACCGTTTCAAATCTTGGAGCTTACGGTGTGGAAATGTTTACGCCGGTTATCAACTTGCCACAATCGGCCATTTTGGGTGTGAACACCATTGTTCCTCGTCCAAAAGATTTGGGTGATGGCGTGTATGCTTTCGTTCCTTATATTGGCTTGAGTTTGACGTATGACCACCGCGCTTTGGATGGCGGCGAGGCAACACGTTTCTTGAAACAAATTGCTATTGAAATTGAAACATTGGATATTGAGCTATAAAAAAGCCCCCTAACCCCCTAAAGGGGGGATAAGAGAGAGAACCCCTAACCCCTAAAGGGGAATTAGGTTAGTTCATTCTCTTATTTGTGGGTCGGATTTTCAATATTAAACATTTTTTTTGTAACTAAAAATAATAATCAACACTAACTTAATTCCCCCTTTAGGGGGTTAGGGGGCAAATATATGTACGACTTAATAATTATCGGTGGAGGTCCAGCCGGATATGTAGCTGCAGAACGTGCAGGACATAAAGGATTGAAAGTGATTTTGTTCGAAAAGAAAAGCATGGGTGGTGTTTGCCTCAACGAAGGTTGCATTCCTACCAAAACCATGCTTTACAGCGCCAAAATTTACGAAAATGCTTTGCATGGAGATAAATACGGCGTGTTTGGCGACAATATCCGTTTTGATTTCAGCAAAATTGTAGCCCGCAAAAACAAAGTGGTGCGCAAAATGATTGCTGGCGTGGAAGGTAAAATGAAAATGCACCATGTTACCGTAGTGAAAGGTGAAGCGATGATTCAAGGCCGCAGCCCCAAAGGTGTGGAAGTGACCAGCGGTGGCGAAAGCTATTTGGGTGCTAACTTATTGATTTGTACTGGTTCTGAAGCTTTTGTTCCACCAATTCCAGGTTTGGCCGAAGCGGGTGACATTATTTTGACCAACCGCGAAATTCTTGATTTGAAAGAGCAACCGGCTACAATGGTAGTGATTGGTGGTGGCGTTATTGGAATGGAATTCGCTAGTTTCTACAACAGTTTGGGTACAAAAGTAACAGTGGTGGAAATGCTTCCTGAAATTTTGGGTGGTTTGGATTACGAAATCTCAGCCATGCTTCGCGAAATTTACGCTAAGAAAGGCATTGCTTTTAATCTACTTGCCAAAGTAGTAAAGATTGATGGCAACAAAGTGATTTTCGAAAAAGACGGAAAGACAGAAACCATCGAAGGTGATAAAATTCTTGTCAGCGTAGGTCGTCGACCAATTACCAAAGGTTTTGGATTGGAAAATCTGAACGTGGAGTTGTTCAAAGGCGGTATCAAAACCGACGAGAAAATGCGCACCAATGTTCCAAATGTATTTGCAGCTGGCGACGTAACTGGATTTTCATTATTGGCACACACAGCCAGCAGAGAAGGCGAAGTGGTGGTGAATAACCTCACTGGACGTGTTGATGTGATGCGTTACAATGCAATTCCGGGCGTGGTGTACACCAATCCAGAAGTGGCAGGTGTAGGCGAAACGGAAGAATCGGCCAAAGCAAAAGGAATTGCTTATAAAGTTGCCAAATTGCCTATGGCTTTTGCTGGTCGCTTTGTTGCCGAAAATGAAGGTGGCAGCGGACTTTGCAAAGTGCTTATTGGCGAAAAATACGGCGAGGTAATCGGTGTTCACATGTTGGGAAATCCTTGCAGTGAAATGATTTACGGAGCTTGCCTGACCATTGAACAAGAAATGACTATCAACCAATTGCAGGAAGTTGTTTTTCCACATCCAACGGTAAGCGAGATTTTCAAAGAAACGATTTTTGCTTTTTAAAAAACGCTCAACCGCTTTTTTGCGGTTTGTCGGTTTTTAAACTTTTCCAAACAATCAACAACGCGTCAAACCGAAAAAAAAATCGGTTGGACGCTATCAATTCAAACAAACAACAAAATAACATATTAATCATGCCAAAAGTACAGTACATTGACCCATCAGTAGCACGTGCTCCGGGTTTCGTGGAATTTCAACCGATTCCAGTAAATCAATATCAAAAAACGGTAAAAGACGAAAAAGGTAATTTTACCAACGAAGAGTTCAAAACCATTTATCACGACA